>NZ_JBUBHO010000055.1:0-205 GCF_057197965.1 Lactobacillus sp. WILCCON 0149 | reverse complement strand
GAAGCTCTTCTTAACTATGTAAGCAAGCGAATCAATTCCCCGGCGCATGTCGGTCTTACCGCAAACAATGAACACTCGACCTAATTCAGCCAGATTAATCATGGCTCAAGAACCTGTCCACGACTTCGAGCATAAGCTCGTTAGTGGCATCACTGTAAAATGACAGCTCAACTCCATTGGACTTCAGATTGAGAACGAGCCTGTT
>NZ_JBUBHO010000054.1:0-219 GCF_057197965.1 Lactobacillus sp. WILCCON 0149 | reverse complement strand
GCTGACACAGTGTACATACCGGAGTGACACGGCGTACATACCGGCTACGTCGCATACCCTGTCATGCCGGGCATCACTGCAATCTAAAACAGACTTTTGGAAGCCAAGTACAAAGCTGACACAGTGTACATACCGGTGGTGACACGGCGTACATACCGGCTAAGCTGCATCCCCTGTCATACTGGGCATCACTGCAATCTAAAACAGACTTTTGGAAGC
>NZ_JBUBHO010000053.1:0-242 GCF_057197965.1 Lactobacillus sp. WILCCON 0149 | reverse complement strand
ACTTGCAAGGTCAAGTGAAGAAGGGCGCACGGTGAATGCCTTGGCACTGGAAGCCGATGAAGGACGCGACTAACCGCGAAAGTCTTCGGGGAGCCGTAAGTAGGCTTTGATCCGGAGGTCTCCGAATGGGGGAACCCAGCATGTGCAGACATGCTATTCTTGTGTGAATACATAGCACAAGAAAGGAACACGCAGTGAACTGAAACATCTAAGTAGCTGCAGGAAGAGAAAGAAATATCGAT
>NZ_JBUBHO010000052.1:0-262 GCF_057197965.1 Lactobacillus sp. WILCCON 0149 | reverse complement strand
GTTGGTCACCGTTGACGAGAAAGTGTATGCTTTAACCGAGATTCCGAAGAATGCCAAGGTCTCTCCGGATCTCGACTTTGAGACCAAGAAGAAGAAACCGCGGAAAAAGTATATTCCACCGATGTCCCATCCTTGGAAGCGGGCTTCGTTCATTGAGCAGCAGGAAAAAGCGCACAAGTATCACAGATTCACATAAAAATAGCGGGGAAAATTCCCCGCTAATAATTTAAATTTTACGGGACATTATCCCAAGTTATTGACA
>NZ_JBUBHO010000051.1:0-265 GCF_057197965.1 Lactobacillus sp. WILCCON 0149 | reverse complement strand
GAGGACTTACCCTCGCGTTACCGAAACTATTACCTATAAGAGACGCAAGCAAGTCGGCAGAAAGCAAGATATCTTAGATTCTCTGCCGGGCGAGGAGGTTCATCATCGTTTGGATGACCTTACATGTCCAGACTGCCAGCACGAGCTGAAAGAGATCGGCAGCTTCTGTGCTAGAAAAGAGCTGCTGTACATTCCAGCCCAAGTTAAGAGAATCGATCACATCCAACACTCTTACAAGTGCCAGCACTGCAGTGATGAGGCACCA
>NZ_JBUBHO010000050.1:0-265 GCF_057197965.1 Lactobacillus sp. WILCCON 0149 | reverse complement strand
GAAGCGATCTCTTCGGCTACCGCAGAAGAGAAAGACGCATCCAGAGAAGGGATCGAGATTGAAGCTCTTCTTAACTATGTAAGCAAGCGAATCGATTCCTCGGCGCATGTCGGTCTTACCACAAACAATGAACACGCGACCTAATTCAGCCAGATTAATCATGGCTCAAGAACCTGTCCACGACTTCGAGCATAAGCTCGCTAGTGGCATCACTGTAAAATGACAGCTCAACTCCATTGGACTTCAGATTGAGAACGAGCCTGTT
>NZ_JBUBHO010000049.1:0-271 GCF_057197965.1 Lactobacillus sp. WILCCON 0149 | reverse complement strand
GGCCTAATCGGGAAATGGCTCCTGGAGAATCAAGTCAAATATCTGATTTAGGGCATGGTAAATACAGCCACCTTCTGTAATTTCGAAAAAGAGGCTGTTATAATATCTATTGGATCAATTTTTATGACAAAAGTCTTTGGTTATGTTTGGCTACGTCATAGCTATACAATTGATCATTCTTAATTAAAGCGAAGATCGTCCGTAATAATTTATGGATCGATGCGATAGCGGCCTTCTTGTGACTTGCAGTCTCAGAAGACCGTTTTCGTTT
>NZ_JBUBHO010000048.1:0-274 GCF_057197965.1 Lactobacillus sp. WILCCON 0149 | reverse complement strand
CTCATTGACTGGTTCAGCCGCCGTTCCTTCGGCGGGAATCTCAACATCAGGGAAGAATTTTTCGAAGTTGGGGTTAGGGAACATCATTCCCGGATGATCAGGGGCAGCTTTCCCAATGGTCGTTCTTTTGGCGACGTTGTATTTCTTCTCGGGAAGGTACTCTCTAGCATAAGTGTATTCGATGTAGGTAGTCTTGCCTCGTTTATTTCTGGAAATTTTACCAGTGTTCTTAGGAATATTTACTAGGCAGTTGTAGTACATGATGCTCTCCTTT
>NZ_JBUBHO010000047.1:0-274 GCF_057197965.1 Lactobacillus sp. WILCCON 0149 | reverse complement strand
TACATTGGCCGGTTCAGCCGCCGTTCCTTCGGCGGGAATCTCAACATCAGGGAAGAATTTTTCGAAGTTGGGGTTAGGAAACATCATTCCCGGATGATCAGGGTCAGCTTTCCCAATGGTCGTTCTTCTGGCGACGTTGTATTTCTTCTCGGGAAGGTACTCTCTAGCATAAGTGTATTCGATGTAGGTAGTCTTGCCCCGTTTATTTCTGGAAATTTTACCAGTGTTCTTAGGAATATTTACTAGGCAGTTGTAGTACATGATGCTCTCCTTC
>NZ_JBUBHO010000046.1:0-284 GCF_057197965.1 Lactobacillus sp. WILCCON 0149 | reverse complement strand
AGTTACGGAAGCACACTGCAAAGAAACTTTGTTCAGTTTTGAGAGTACCAACAATAAGAACTTGGGCCTGTAGCTCAGCTGGTTAGAGCGCACGCTTGATAAGCGTGAGGTCGATGGTTCAAGTCCATCCAGGCCCATTGAAATGGAAAGAAAAGTCTTTACATTTCGGCCAAGATGGAGTAACATCTTAAAAGTTGATATTTACGGGGGCATAGCTCAGCTGGGAGAGCACCTGCTTTGCAAGCAGGAGGTCATCGGTTCGATCCCGTTTGCCTCCATTGGCC
>NZ_JBUBHO010000045.1:0-305 GCF_057197965.1 Lactobacillus sp. WILCCON 0149 | reverse complement strand
GAGCACATCTCTGTTTCTTACACCAAGGTCTATAACCTGCTTAAGGACAATTACATCCTTTCGCCAAAGCCTTGGAGGCAAACTAAGCGGAAAATGGCCAAAAAGAAGTGGTACCGGGATCACCCAAAGCAGACAACCAAAGTTTCCGAAGAGGTTATCGACCACCAGGTAGCCTTGGAAGACGCACATCCTCGCCACGAGCGCTGTAAGTACTTCGGTGAGGAAATTCAAATGGATGCCTCTTCCCTGCTCTGGTTTGGCGATAAGAAGGCTCACCTGCACCTAGCCATAGACAACGCCACAGG
>NZ_JBUBHO010000044.1:0-306 GCF_057197965.1 Lactobacillus sp. WILCCON 0149 | reverse complement strand
GCCAGGATATTGATCACAATGAAGGTATCCGCTGAAGCCTGTGAGGAAATCCCACGCTTCGGCACCTTTTCGTGATCCATGGTGATACAGGACAATCGGCTTCTCGGCATGCTTGCCTGATAAGAAGGTCCAGACGTAGTCTTTAGCTCTTTCGCTGTCTAAGACTCGATATGGCGTCTCATCTGCGTGAATGACATCCAGCTTTAGCAGCTCTTTTCTCAAGAGCTCGTAAAGGCTGGAGAGGTAGTACTCGCAGACTTTGATATGCCAATTCGAAACCGTCTTGTGATCAAGCGGAAGGCCCAT
>NZ_JBUBHO010000043.1:0-388 GCF_057197965.1 Lactobacillus sp. WILCCON 0149 | reverse complement strand
CTGTCGGTAGGCAGGAACCTTGAGAACATACTTCTGATAGATCGTATCAGCGATCAAAGAAGCTGAGCCAAGACTGTTGGTTAACGGTGCCTTGGGTACAGGTGCTTTGATAATCTTGTCAGCCGGTGCCTCATCACTGCAGTGCTGGCACTTGTAAGAGTGTTGGATGTGATCGATTCTCTTAACTTGGGCTGGAATGTACAGCAGCTCTTGTCTAGCACAGAAGCTGCCGATCTCTTTCAGTTCGTGCTGGCAGTCTGGACAGGTAAGATCATCCAAACGATGATGAACTTCCTCGCCCGGCAGAGAATCTAAGATATCTTTCTTTCTGCCGACTTGCTTGCGTCTCTTATAGGTAATAGTTTCGGTAACGCGAGGGTAAGTCCTC
>NZ_JBUBHO010000042.1:0-394 GCF_057197965.1 Lactobacillus sp. WILCCON 0149 | reverse complement strand
TGATATGACCCCCGAAATTAGGACACTAATTTCGGGGGTTATTTTCATGACTAAATACACTAAAGAAATCAAACTCGCTATTTACCACGAATGGGTAGACGATCATAGAAGAGGCACCTACCTCAGCCGAAAATATGGGATGGAGCGCGGAGGAATCCAATATTTGGTAGACTTGATCCAAAAGCATGGCGAAGACATTTTGGATCGCCCACAACAGAAATATACTGCTGATTTCAAGCTTGCTGCCATTGATAGAGTTCTGCTAGGTGGTGAAGCTCTTAGGCAGGTTTCCTTAGACTTAGGGCTTACAAATACAGGAATTCTTGCAAATTGGCTTCGCTCTTTCAAAGAAAACGGGTATACTGTCATTACCAAGAAGAAAGGTAGACCACCC
>NZ_JBUBHO010000041.1:0-399 GCF_057197965.1 Lactobacillus sp. WILCCON 0149 | reverse complement strand
TGTGTTTAACAAGTGATAATGTCTTAAGTATTAACAGAGAAAAATGTCCCAAAAAGGTAAATGTCTGAGATAATCTCCATATATCGGAGGTTACGGACAATGAAGAAAGTTAGGTTAACTATGAAGTACGAAGAACAATACAGAATCATCAAAGAGCTGGTTGATCATGGCGGAAACAAGAAAAGAGCTGCCCTTATCTTGGGGATCTCTGTCAGACAGCTGAACAGAAGAATCAACCAGTATCGAAGCAAAGGAAAAGCGGCCTTTGTTCATGGGAACGCCGGTCGCTTACCTGTTAATTGTCTCACCACAGAAATTAACAAACAAATTGTAACTCTATATCGCACCAAATATCAAGACTGCAACTTGACTCACTTCGTTGAGCTACTTGAAGAAATC
>NZ_JBUBHO010000040.1:0-463 GCF_057197965.1 Lactobacillus sp. WILCCON 0149 | reverse complement strand
TAACCTGGTCGGCGCCTACTTCGACTGGCAGGAGACTCTGAATGCATACTACCACGTCTATGAGCAGATTCTCGTGGATTACGGTATCCCTCTTAGATTCAAGACCGATAATCGGACTGTTTTCAACTACGAGACGGCTAAGACCAAGGCAGAGCACAAAGATGTACTTACGCAATTTGGTTATGCCTGCAAGACCCTCGGAACAGATATCGTAACCACTAGCGTCTCACAGGCCAAAGGCATGGTAGAACGGGCGAATCAGACCGTACAGAGCCGTTTGAAGCCCGAACTGAGGCTTCACAATATTACTACAATCGAAGATGCCAACAAGTATCTCCGGGAGGTTTTTGTGCCAAAATTCAACGAGAAGTTTGGACAAGATGTAGGCAAATTTGAATCAGCTTTCGACGACAGCCCTGATGGCGAGAAGATCAACTACACGCTGGCAGTACTATCTCCACGC
>NZ_JBUBHO010000039.1:0-485 GCF_057197965.1 Lactobacillus sp. WILCCON 0149 | reverse complement strand
TGCCTCCAACCAACGCCGCTACACTAAAGAAATGCTAGATGAAGTTCTGCAAGGAAATGTGAAGGCATCTAAGCCTAAGAAGCTACTGACCATCGGCTATTGCCGGGTTTCTTCTGGTCATCAAAAAGAAGACCTCCAAAGGCAGAAGGATGTAGTGTCTAGATATTGCGAAGTCAATGGCTATCAGTTTAAGATCATTCAAGACGTTGGATCTGGTCTCAACTATAAGAAAAAGGGCCTGACAGAGCTGATCAACATGATCTGCAAGAAGCAGTGCGAACGAGTCGTGGTAAATTACCAAGACCGGCTTGTTCGTTTTGGCTTTGAAATAATTGAGACAATCTGTCAGGCAAACGATGTAGAGCTGGTTGTCATCAATCAGACAGACAACGTTGATCCAAATTCAGAACTTGTAGAAGATGTTTTATCTATAATCACTTTTTTCTCAGCTAAGCTGTATGGAAAGAGGTCGCATCAGAATGCAA
>NZ_JBUBHO010000038.1:0-525 GCF_057197965.1 Lactobacillus sp. WILCCON 0149 | reverse complement strand
AAAAACTTCAGCAAGCTTGCCAATGCCATCGTTGACAAATATGGCAAACGAAACGCAAATCGGCAGCCTTATATGAGTTTGCGCTGGCTGCTCAATCAGCAGCTTGAGCAACTGGAAAAGGCAGACAAGCCTTTATCCAAGACAGCTTCGAAGAAGAAAAGAAAACTGCTTGGCAAGCTTAAGAATCTGGAGCAAAACAATATCGGAAGAAAGTCGTATGACAAGAGCTACCGCTCAGCTCAAGAAACCGTCCGAAGCTTTATCAACTGTGCGATAAACAGGATGATTGAGAAAGAGTATCCGGCGGTCATTGCCAAGGAAGACTTGACGTTCGTAAAAGAAAAAGGCATCAAATCAGATAACAGCAGATTCGCAAGAAAGATGCGCAAGCGCTTGAATTCATGGACTAAGGGCCAACTGGATGAACGCATTGAATATCTTTCAAGCAAGAATTCGATTGAAACTCATGATGTCAATCCGGCATATACTTCTCAGTATTGTCCGATCTGTGGGCAGCATTTTGAG
>NZ_JBUBHO010000036.1:0-565 GCF_057197965.1 Lactobacillus sp. WILCCON 0149 | reverse complement strand
TTATCCAGTACACTGCGCCGCTATAGATTTAAAATTGCTAGCTCTACAAGATAGCAAACTGATGGCAATCTGATATCTTTTTGATGCAACTTACAGTTACAGGAGGTTGGCTATGTCCTACATTAAGGATTTCACCACGACATATTGTTTCGGTGACAAGAAATACAAGATCACGGCACCTGCCAGATTCGATGAGAAAACCAATCAGCCAATTTATGATGCTGAACTTGACGATCGAGCTACTGAGATGGCACGTAACGCTTATAGAGCTGACACAGGGCTTATCTATCCTAGTGAGATAAAAGCATTTAGGGATGCTGCCAAGCTCTCTCAGAGCGATTTAGCAACGCTGACAGGAATAACAGTTAATACCATTGCATTGTATGAAGCAGGTGCATTTCCGATTCCTAAACACAACGAACTTCTGAAGAAGCTAACCAGTAATGATGAGCTTCTAAAGCAGATCATCACCGATAATTCCAAGGACTTGCCTAGTGAGCTTGTTTCTAAGATACTAGATTATCTGCACAACCATTAGGCCAATTTCTTATCTATATTATATGCT
>NZ_JBUBHO010000035.1:0-607 GCF_057197965.1 Lactobacillus sp. WILCCON 0149 | reverse complement strand
GCACTGCGGCCAAGCTGAGCAGCGTTATAGTCAACGTCAACGCACAAGGCAGTCATCGCTTCAGTTCTTTTCGACAACCAAAAGGCACTGCGGCCGAGCTGAGCAGTGTTATAGTCAACGTCAACGCACAAAGCAGGTGTCGCTTGAGACTTTTTCGACAACCAAAAGGCACTGCGGCCAAGCTGGGCGGCGTTATGGGCAACGTCAACGCACAAGGCGAGTGTCGCTTGAGACTTTTTCGACAACCAAAAGTCACCGTGGCCAAGCTGGGCGGCGTTATAGTCAACGTCAACGCACAAGGCAGTCATCGCTTCAGTTCTTTTCGACAACCAAAAGGCACTGCGGCCGAGCTGAGCAGCGTTATAGTCAACGTCAACGCACAAAGCAGGTGTCGCTTGAGATCTTTTCGACAACCAAAAAGCAGCATTCCTATCGTCGTGGATTTCCACGGCAAGGATGCTGCTTTTTTAGTAATTAGTAATTAGGGTTGTACTTGCAGCTCTTAGGCTGCAAGAGGCTGATCGTTTTATCAGCAACTAAAAGTCACAGCGCAAATTCGAAAATTGCTGAAAGCCATGCGTTGCCATTTGCATCTTCATAAGTGCCA
>NZ_JBUBHO010000034.1:0-643 GCF_057197965.1 Lactobacillus sp. WILCCON 0149 | reverse complement strand
CCTGAGTTAGAGCATCCGTCAAGCAAGGGTAGTATCCCAACAGCGCCTCAGATAAGACTGGCGTCCTATCTTCTCCGGCTCCTACCTATCCTGTACATGCTTGACAGATACCCAATATTAAACTGCAGTAAAGCTCCATGGGGTCTTTCCGTCCTGTCGCGGGTAACCCGCATCTTCACGGGTATTATAATTTCACCGAGTCTCTCGTTGAGACAGTGCCCAAATCATTACACCTTTCGTGCAGGTCGGAACTTACCCGACAAGGAATTTCGCTACCTTAGGACCGTTATAGTTACGGCCGCCGTTTACTGGGGCTTCAATTCAAACCTTCGCTTGCGCTAAGCTCTCCTCTTAACCTTCCAGCACCGGGCAGGTGTCAGCACCTATACTTCATCTTACGATTTTGCAGATGCCTGTGTTTTTGATAAACAGTTGCTTGGGCCTTTTCACTGCGGCTGATCTTGCGACCAGCGCCCCTTCTCCCGAAGTTACGGGGCCATTTTGCCGAGTTCCTTAACGAGAGTTCTCTCGCTCACCTGAGGATACTCTCCTCGACTACCTGTGTCGGTTTGCGGTACGGGTGCACCGTCTCTGGCTAGAAGCTTTTCTCGGCAGTGTGACGTCGCAGCCTTCGCTACTTTAA
>NZ_JBUBHO010000033.1:0-643 GCF_057197965.1 Lactobacillus sp. WILCCON 0149 | reverse complement strand
GTAAGCACCCAATAGCAGAGTATATTAAAATCCCATCCTAGCAATGCTAAGATGGGATTAATCAGTTTATGGGACTTTACTTGCAGTGGAGCTGAACATTCTCAGCCCATGGTAAATAGGCTTCCAGACGTTGATTGTCTAATAATGACAGCTCATTGGGCAGCTTGTCTAGAAGATAGTTGATATATTTGAATTGATCCAAGCCATTTTGCTTGGCAGTTTCGAGTATGCTCATAATGATAGCCATGGACTTGGCGCCGGAACTGCTCTGTGAAAAGAGCCAGTTCTTGCGTCCCATGACGATCTCTTTGACTGCTCGTTCTGCTCTGTTGTTGGACAGTTCAAGGCGACCATCTTTTAGAACGTTCATGAACTTGTCCATGTGCTTTATGCAATACTGGAAGGCCGTCCCCAGCTTGCCGGAAGGCAACACGGAGATTGATTTCTTGGAGCACCAGTCGGAAAACTTCTCTAGCAGAGGCTTTAATTCAGACTGACGCTTCTCGTATCTCTCTTCAGCGGAAAGATCTTCCCAAGCGTGCTCCAGGCTAAACATTTGATTACAGTAGTGGATCCCTTGATTAGCCACTGAAGTTGCGTCTGATTCTCTAGCCTTGTCTTTAGGCAAGGAATCATGGAATTT
>NZ_JBUBHO010000032.1:0-695 GCF_057197965.1 Lactobacillus sp. WILCCON 0149 | reverse complement strand
TCCAAGCATTAGGCTTAGAAGAAAAAATTGCAAAAGTAAAGGCTCAAGTAGATGAGTACAATGAGAAGCCTGCTGCTGAACGTAAGAATTACGGCACCTCCATCTATGGCCATGCGGCAGATCCGCTGTTCGTATCTAGTAAGATGGAATCTGACGGAAGAATTATTCTTCATGAGTATGCGGCCGAAATCATTCCTAACTGGTGGCCATACACGCTGTTTGCGTTTGACAATGCCGGTGACGAAGATTATGTTGATGCATACACGGATCACAATGGTTGTGATCCGGCTGACGATGATACCCTGTGGAAGGCGGATTTGACCTATCGTTTAGTACGTTACTCGTACGAATACGATAAAGAAATGATGCCGACCCCTGAATTAACTTCGGAAACATTTTTCGATGATTACCAAACTGTGATTATGTCTGACGAAGAACTGCTCGACTAATCACAAAATTGCAAGGAAACAAAACATACTAATCTAGTGTTGGATGATTACTCGACGGAGTAGTCGTTCAACACTTTTTCTTTTACTATGTAAAGTGGAGATGAAGCCAATGCCGTGAGCTCTTTGGACACTCGATGTCGTAAATAAAACGGGCAGCTTCACCATTCAATTGTGAATCTCGTCTAAGTATGTTGACTGTTAAAGTCCTGTTGAGAAAATTAGATCTGATTGAATTGGGTGAAGGCA
>NZ_JBUBHO010000031.1:0-749 GCF_057197965.1 Lactobacillus sp. WILCCON 0149 | reverse complement strand
TTCTCCTTTGCTTGAGCAAGTTGATACTTTTTAGCCTCTTCAGCCTGCGTTTTTTCCTCAGCTTGTTCTACATAGTAAGCCGTGTATGGGTTCAGTACTTTCTTCAAGTTGACCACCTCATCCTTGTTTTTAAGCAATTTTTTGATGATGCCCCGCAAGGAATCTTCATTAAGAATTGCACAAATTCCTATCAAGACTTCAGCTGCAATACCAGCTGGCATTTCTTTGTTTAAACGCTCGAAATTACCAGTGCGGTAGCCTACAAATGCCATTGCGATGTACTTGAATGGGCTTCTGAATTTATCGATTTCTTCATCGCTCAGCCATGCTACGTCACAGACATCTATCTTGTAGTCGTTAATAAGTGCGTTAAATGGACTGTCAACGCCCGCTGGTGATTCCAAGATCTCCTTTAAGCTGCGTGGAGTATTTCCCCATGCCTTTTTACTAGAGTTTAGCACGATCGTTTTGACGGCATGATATCTTACGCTCGGTCCACCTGCTTTTCTGTCAAGAATCTGTTGGCAAAGACTGGCGGCATCATAGCCCATTACACGAATAGCCATGTCCAAGGCTGGTACAGATTGATTCTCAATGCCGAAAAACGCCACTCGTACTTTCCTGTTGTCAGCAAGAGTCACTACCTTGGCCACGTCACGCTCTTGCACAAAGACTTGATCTCTGCTTGGGCTGCCGTAGTAGCTAAGAACCTCTGCGGGCTCTAAGCGATCAGGCTGCACTACTTGCTT
>NZ_JBUBHO010000030.1:0-821 GCF_057197965.1 Lactobacillus sp. WILCCON 0149 | reverse complement strand
TCCAGAAGCAGCTGTATCCGAATTGGTGCCTTCTCTGTAGTCAGACGAATTATTGAAGACTACAAGCTCGCTGAACACTTGAAGCGCTGGGATGATCGGGGAAAAGGACTGCTCCTTGACCTGGCCGCGTACTCTGTTATCGCAGAAAGCAACGTGGCTCAGCACTTCCCGGATTATGCCTACAACCATCCATTGATGACGCCACAGAACAAGATTTACAGTGACTCTACAATCTCTCGCTTCATTCGCGAGATCGATGACAATGACAGGGTCGACTTCTTGAACAGCTGGAACGCCACCCATGACAAGAATGAGAAAATCTACGTTTCCTATGACTCCACCAACAAGAACTGCAAGGCTGGAGATATTGAGATGGCTGAATACGGTCACCCCAAGAATGACGTTGGCGCGCCAATCATCAACTACTCGATTGCTTACGATATGACCAATGAGAAGCCCCTGCTTTACGAGAGCTACCCGGGCAGTATCGTTGACGTCTCGCAGCTGAAATACATGCTGGAGAAGATTCGCGGCTACGGCTATAAGAAGATAGGCTTCATCCTTGATCGCGGATACTTCAGTAAGGCTAACATCCAGTTCATGGACTCATGTGACTATGATTTCGTGATGATGGTTAAAGGCAGAGCCTCCTTTGTACACGGCTTGATCATGGAGCACATGGGTGACTTCGAATCAAAGAGAGCCTGCTCAATCAAGGCTTACCGGACTTATGGTATGACGGTTAAAGCCAAGCTGTACGCGGATGACGACACTGACCGCTACTTCCACATCTACTACAAAGCCAAGAAGCAGGCCAGCGA
>NZ_JBUBHO010000029.1:0-935 GCF_057197965.1 Lactobacillus sp. WILCCON 0149 | reverse complement strand
TGCTAGTTTCCCAGGATTTTACAACTCAAACCATACGGTTGGCAGATTTTCTGCTAACCGTATTTCTTTTTATGCATGACTTTCTAGAAACGCGAGGATCTCAGCTTTGGTTCTGGTACTTTTATCAATAGCTTTTAGTAATTCCTCCTGCTCTCGGTGCTTCTTGAGCTCATAGAGGGCATCAAGCTTCTCTGACGCTTTATCGCAGCGCTCTTTGAGGCGTCGGAGCTGTTCTTCTGTTTGGGAGATCTCTGCTTCAATAGTTTTAATACTCTTCGTTCTCGGCATCTTCATCATCATCTTTCTGTTCTTCTGGCATTGCGGCGTTCTTAATGTCTTTTCCAATCAGTCTTGCCTGTGCTTTGATCCATTCTTCGTCTAGCCCAAAAGCGCCTAGTATTACTTTCTGGGTAGCCGTGACTGCGTGATCGAGCTTATAGTTGCCGTTCGGCTGTCGTATCAGTTCAATCTTTTCGAGCTCTTTCAGTGCCGAAGGTACGTTCAGATAGTTAGGCTTGCCCGGCATTTCGGCTTTACGTTTTCTCAGAAGCGTGTAGATTCTTGCCCGGATTATCAAAGCAATGAACTGAATGAAGATCTTCGCTTCAGCTGCCTGGCTGCTTGCGACTCTGAATGAACGGTTGCCAAGGAAGGTCTTATCACTGCCAAACAGCTTTTCTGAGATATCGCGGCTTTTGTAAAGGTTCAAAGCTTCTGAAGCCGTCATCTTTTCAGAGGTCACAATTGCGAAATAGCCGCACAGCTGCAGCTCTCGTTCAATGACATCTTCCCGCTCCTCGTAGCCATAGAACTTGCCTTTGTGGTAGGTAAGCTTGAAGTAGTGCTCGTATCTCTTTGGAAGCTTGTATTCTCTGCCCTTTATCTTGTCCATCTCGGCTTCCATTCGGTCCAGATCAGCTTCCAGTCTAGCACGT
>NZ_JBUBHO010000028.1:0-986 GCF_057197965.1 Lactobacillus sp. WILCCON 0149 | reverse complement strand
ACGCGTGGTGCTAGTTGAAATATAGTTTCAATTTCTTAACAAAAAAGGTCCAACATTGTAGACTCTAGTTGGAAAAAAGAAAGGAGTCCTTACAATGTTGAACCAACTACAGATTAAACGTTATAGTCACCGTTTGCAAGTGGAATTTCGAACTTTGTCGAAAATCTGCAAGAAACTTTATTACAAGTACGCTCCATCTCGGTTAACTCACCGTCGCAATGCCAGTCTGGTAAAGGTTCCAGACTACGAAATTATTGCATTACTTGTCTGGCAAGCTGAGGAAGGTATATCTTCTCAGCGCAGATTTGCTCGCTGTTGGGGACTTTGTGGGCTCTCCAGATCTCGTTTCAATCGCAGAGCTAGAGCGCTTCTTGGCATCACTGTTCAGATCGTCAACGAACTAAACTCAAGAGTCGATCTGTCTGATCAGTACATGATCATTGACAGTCTACCCATGCCTTTGTGTCAGCCAATCAGAAACCGCAGAGCTAAAGTGTTTGAAGGAATTGCCAACATTGGCTATAACTCAACCAAACAGTTTTACTATTACGGCTTTAAAGGCCACTTTGCCGTAGCTCAAGACGGTTATGTTCTTGGCTATGTAATCACACAAGCATCAATACACGATGCAAAAGAAGCAGAAGAGCTGATTCTCACTACCCATCCCGAAGGGCACTTTATTTTAGGCGATGAAGGCTATATAGGCAAGCAGCTGCACGATACTCTCAAGATAAACGGCTATATACTGTGGACACCTTACCGGAAAAATATGAAAGGTGCTAAGCAGCATAACAAAAGAGAGCTAATGGCAATTCGCCGAACGATCGAGAGTGTGTTCTCTGTACTAAAGTACTACGGAATTGAAAATATTCTTGCAAGAAGTACAGACGGTTTCCAACAAACCGTCGAGATAATCGTACTAACTTACAATATCAGCTACATCCTACAGAGATATGGACTCAACTTCTTCAACTAGCACCACGCGT
>NZ_JBUBHO010000027.1:0-1065 GCF_057197965.1 Lactobacillus sp. WILCCON 0149 | reverse complement strand
TGATGTGACCCCCAAAATTGGGACAATTTAGTATTACGCCGTTAAGGTTGTTAAAACATGATTCCGATATTCAATCGGGGTCATGTTTTTTCGTCCTGTCTTGATTCTTACGTTGTTGTAGTAATCGATGTATTTGTGAATAGCTTGTTCAAGCTCATTTAAGTCCTTGTATTTATGTTCTTGGCCGTAGAACATCTCCCGCTTAAGAATGCCGAAGAAGCCCTCCATTAAGCCGTCATCAAGAGAATTACCCAACCTGGACATGCTCTGATCGATCCCTCTGTTAGCCAGAGCCGCTTGATATGCTTGGTGCTGATATTGCCAGCCACGGTCTGAGTGGAAAATAAGCCCGTTAAGAGCCGGGTGCTTCTCAAATGCGTCATCTAGCATAGTCATCACTTGCTTAAGGTCTGGGTGCCTAGAAATGTTGTAGGAGATGATTTCTTGGGTACAACCATCGATAATTGGAGAAAGGTAGAGCTTTTGATCTTTAAGATGGAATTCAGTCACGTCGGTAAACCAATGTCTGTCCGGAATAATTGCGTAAAAATTGCGCTTGATTAAGTCTGGCTTGATCTTGCCTTGAACGCCGTAATAGCTGCTGTATTTACGTTTCTTGCGGATTGCGATGGCGAATAAGCCCATCTTTTGCATGAGCCTCTGCACCTTCTTATGGTTGATCTCATAGCCTTCCCGGCGAAGCTGTCCGTAAATTCGCCGGTACCCATAGCGTCGGCTGTGTTCAAGAAAGATCTCTTTGATTCTATCCATCAGCTTCTGGTTACCAGAATCCTTATCAGGCTTATGGATTTGGTAGTAGTAGTTACTTCTTGAGATATGAGGCAATCCAGGGTTGGCATTGATAACGTCGATAATGTACTTAACGCTAAGCCGCAATTCTTGCCTTAATTCAGTGATTGCACGAGCTAATTCTTCTTTTCTTGGCTCTTCCGTTCTTGAATTAAGGCCTCCAATTTTTTTATGTATGCAAGCTCGACTGTAAGCCTCTTTACCTGCTCTTCCAGCTCTTTGATCCGTTGTTTGTCCTTGCTTTTGGGCATTCTT
>NZ_JBUBHO010000026.1:0-1067 GCF_057197965.1 Lactobacillus sp. WILCCON 0149 | reverse complement strand
TCAAGCAGCGCCTCGAAGTTCATAAGCTGATCACTAGCAAGCGTTACAGTAACAATTCAAAGAAGGCGATCGGCATTGACAAGGGGCTTGCCACCTTGCTTTCCTGCAGCAGCGGCAATGAATATGGTAAAAACTTCAGCAAGCTTGCCAATGCCATCGTTGACAAGTACGGCAAGCGAAACGCAAATCGGCAGCCTTATATGAGTTTGCGCTGGCTGCTCAATCAGCAGCTTGAGCAACTGGAAAAGGCAGATAAACCTTTGTCTAAGACTGCTTCGAAGAAGAAAAGAAAACTGCTTGGCAAGCTTAAGAATCTGGAACAGAACAATATCGGCAGAAAGTCGTATGACAAGAGCTACCGCTCAGCTCAAGAAACTGTCAGAAGCTTTATCAGCTGTGCGATAAACAGAATGATCAAGACAGAGCATCCGGCGGTCATTGCCAAGGAAGACTTGATGTTCGTAAAAGAAAAAGGCGTCAAATCAGATAACAGCAGATTTGCAAGAAAGATGCGCAAGCGCTTGAATTCATGGACTAAGGGCCAACTGGATGAACGCATTGAATATCTTTCAAGCAAGAATTCGATTGAAACTCATGATGTCAATCCGGCATATACTTCTCAGTACTGTCCAATCTGCGGGCAGCATTTTGAGGAAAGATACGGCAGTCATCATGAACTGACTAGATGCAAGAAATGCGGCGAAATGAATGCGAATATCGCCGCTGCAAAAAACATATTGAGTAGATTAACTGACGAAGAAATTACGCTTTACACGCCTTACAAGCGAGTTAAGGAAATTCTTGACAGTCGGATAAAAGAAGCATAAGCCTAGTAATACTACAAAGTTGAAGGCTCTAGCATGTAAGAGCAGTCAGCTTTAACGAACTTAGTTCGGGGTATTAAAATCGCGGCTTGACTGCTTCGAGAAGGCATCACGATATGCTTGCCTGCTTTTTAGCAGGCAAGATGCCTTCAAGACTTCCATGCTAAAAGTTTTCAGTGGGGCAGATAAAAAGCTATTGGATGACGCCATCCGGCGTTGTTTGATAGCCAACCGTACTCACTG
>NZ_JBUBHO010000025.1:0-1107 GCF_057197965.1 Lactobacillus sp. WILCCON 0149 | reverse complement strand
GCTCATCTCCAAGTAAAGCGGAGGTTTATTCTTATGGATTTATTGAAAACTGTTTTCGGTATTGATGTTAGCAGTCGGAAGTCTAACGTATGCATTATGGTCAATGGCCAAAAAGTTAATGAATATGCCATCTCCAACGATATGGTAGGCTTCAATCAGCTGCTGGGTGACCTTAAGCAGGTTACTAACCCACAGATTATCTTTGAAGCAACTGGCGTCTATTCAAGAAGACTCCAGGCGTTTTTGGACATGCACGAATTGCGCTATGTCATGATGAACCCGCTAGAAGCTAAAAGAAAGACAAAGGATGACCTGCACCAGAACAAGACCGATAAGCTTGATGCCTTATACCTTGCCAAGTTGCAGTCTGAGCACCCGCAGCGGCTGGCCTACGTTCAAAGCGAAGAATATCAAGAATTGATGGCCAATAACCGCATCTATGAGCAGGCTTCGCACGATCTGATAACCAACAAGAATAGACTGCACAAAGCCATTCAGCTCACTTTCCCAGAGATTGAGCACTTAATGGCTAATCCGAGAGGGAAAAACTACTGGAGTATTGTTTTCAGATTCCCACATCCAGATATCGTACTAGAAACAAAAGAAGCCGATATCATCGACTTCTTAAAAGGCTTATCTGGTATTGGTAAAAAGCGCGCTAACGACATAGAGCAAAGTCTTATTCGGTTGGCTAAAGTCGCATGTCCAGCTGTCAAAAAGAACAGTGCCCATATTCGTGGCCTCAAAATGGCTATTAACAATATTCTGAGCGCTGAAGAAGAGTGCCAGACTGCTTTACAGGAGATGGCTAAACTGGCTCCTAAGCGGGATCTAGAGATCCTCACAAGCATTCCAGGCATTGGCGAAAACACTGCTCTAAGAATCATAAGTGAGCTTGGAGATATCAGACGTTTTAACAATCCTAGCCAATTAAATGCCTTCGTTGGTGTTGATCCTCAAGTTTATGAATCTGGCAAGCTCACGGCCCACCTGTCAATTTCAAAGCGTGGGACAGCTATTGGCAGAAAGGTACTGTACTTGGCCATAAACCAAATTCAGTCGGCTAAGAAAGCAGGAAATCCTTGCCATATTGCGGATTATTACGAG
>NZ_JBUBHO010000024.1:0-1227 GCF_057197965.1 Lactobacillus sp. WILCCON 0149 | reverse complement strand
TGGCACTTCAGAGGATAGCAGAAGCGTTTGGGAAGACGCGCCAGAGAGGGTGAGAGCCCCGTAAGCGAAATCCAAAGAAGGCCTATCAGTATCCTGAGTAGGGCGGGACACGTGAAATCCCGTTTGAATCCGCGAGGACCATCTCGCAAGGCTAAATACTAACCAGTGACCGATAGTGAACCAGTACCGTGAGGGAAAGGTGAAAAGAACCCCGGGAGGGGAGTGAAAGAGAACCTGAAACCGTGTGCCTACAAGTAGTCAAAGCCCGTTAACGGGTAATGGCGTGCCTTTTGTAGAATGAACCGGCGAGTTGCGTTAGTCAGCAAGGTTAAGTCAGAAAAGACGGAGCCGCAGCGAAAGCGAGTCTGAAGAGGGCGAGCAGTTGGCTGACGCAGACCCGAAACCAAGTGACCTACCCATGACCAGGTTGAAGGCGCGGTAAAACGCGCTGGAGGACCGAACCCACGTAAGTTGAAAATTGCGGGGATGAGTTGTGGGTAGCGGTGAAATTCCAAACGAACTTGGAGATAGCTGGTTCTCTCCGAAATAGCTTTAGGGCTAGCCTCGCAAAGAGGATGCTGGAGGTAGAGCTCTGTTTGGACTAGGGGCCCGTCAAGGGTTACTGAATTCAGATAAACTGCGAATTCCAGACATTTATGTGCGGGAGTCAGACTGCGAGTGATAAGATCCGTAGTCGAAAGGGAAACAGCCCAGATCACCAGTTAAGGTCCCAAAATTCATGCTAAGTGGAAAAGGATGTGGAGTTGCGCAGACAACTAGGACGTTGGCTCAGAAGCAGCCATCATTCAAAGAGTGCGTAATAGCTCACTAGTCGAGTGACGCCGCGCCGAAAATTTACCGGGGCTAAGCATGATACCGAAACTGTGGATGTGCATTATGCACGTGGTAGGAGAGCGTTCTAGCGGCGGTGAAGCATGACCGAGAGGACATGTGGAGCTTCTAGAAGTGAGAATGCCGGTATGAGTAACGAAAGACAGGTGAGAATCCTGTCCGCCGCAAGACTAAGGTTTCCTGGGGCAGGCTCGTCCGCCCAGGGTAAGTCGGGACCTAAGGCGAGGCCGAGAGGCGTAGTCGATGGACAACAGGTTGAGATTCCTGTACTGCACCGAATCGTTATGAGCGATGGAGGGACGCAGGAGGCTAGCAGCGCGTGGTGCTGGATACCACGTTCAAGCGTCAAGTCTGAGAGCGAGTCAAATGCTTGCT
>NZ_JBUBHO010000023.1:0-1901 GCF_057197965.1 Lactobacillus sp. WILCCON 0149 | reverse complement strand
GCCCAAACAAAAGCAGCCTCCCCTGCCCCATAGATTTCTCCATGAGAGGGATGCTGCTTATACTAAAAGGTTCATTATTCCTCGTCGTTGTCGTAAAGAATCTGATCTGCTCTGGCTTTAACCAAGTCAGTAGAGTCAAGGATTTCACCATTGGTGTCAATCCAGACGTTGCTGAGTCGGTCACGATTCTTCTCAAATGCAGCATAATCAGGCACTTCGGAATCTGTATGATCTTGATGCTTATCAGCTGTATCTGTTTTACTGCTTTTATCGGCTTTGTCTTTCTTTACAGTAACACGCTTTTTCTTATCAACGTCATCGATGCTGACACTTGAATAATGTACATCAACGTACCAGCGGTTAAGCTGCTTTTCAATGTCTGGGAAATCAATCCGTATGTTGGTATATGGACGATCTCTGACCACCGACAACGGAATTTCCTCATCTTTTTTTGCTTCTTCTTTGGCTTTTAGTGCCTTTTTGTCAGCTTGTTCCCGTTCCCGAGAATTCATTGCAAAAACAACTGCAATGCTGACAATCGCAACTAATACTATCAAAATAATCGCCATATTATTTTTCTCCTGTGTTGTTTTTTCGTTCCTATGTTAATGTCTGCAGAATACTAGAACATCTTGCTTTTAGCAACTTCACGAACCTGCGGATTCTCGTCATATACAAGAATCTCGAGGTCTTTGCCATGTCCCTGCTGTGCTACTATCAAACGCACGCGAGGGCATTCATCATGAACAAGAATGTCTAAATCCTTATCTCTTCCCTGGCTAGCTACTACTTGACGCACCATTACTGTACTATCATGAACGAGGATGTCAAGATCCTTATTTCTTTTCCGCTTGGCTACTGCTATACGAACGTCAAAATCTGAGTCATGAACAAGGATATCCAAATATTTACTGCCGCCGTAATCGGCAACCGCCTCACGTACTAACGGCTCTGGATCACTGACAAGAGTAGCTAAAATCTCATCCTTTCCTTGTTCAGCGACCGCGCGACGTACCATCCAGTCGGGATCATGGGCAAGAAACTTTAAAGCTTTATCACTGATATTTTTGTTTTCAGCAGTCGCTGCCCGAACGAAACGTTCCGGGTCATGGATAAGGATCTCAAGATCTTTATCACGGCCAAATTGTGCAACTGTCTCGCGTACCAGCATATCTTCGTCATGAACGAGGATATCTAAATCCTTATTGCGAGCGTTAAGAGCAACTGCATCACGCACTGCCCATTCGTCATCATGTACAAGGATATCAAGATCCTTATCACGTCCTCTACAAGCTACCTCACAGCGGACAATTACGTCGGGGTCGTTGACTAAGATATCCAAATCCTTATCTCTACCGTATTTAGCCACAGTTTGGCGTACGTATGGGTTCTCATCGTAAACTAAGACATCAAGATCTTTCTCTCTGCCATTTGTCGCAACAGCCAGGCGTACACGATACCACTCATCATGAACGAGAATATCTAAGTCCTTACCACGGCCAAACCAAGCCGCAAGCTCGCGATCATCGCGCTCTCCTTTAATAAGCCTATCAAGTTGCTCATCAGTTTGTTCCCAGTAATTTTGGCCATAATAGCGTTCCCAGTACTTTTTACCATAATAGCCTTGCTGTTCACCATAATAGTCTTCAAACGCCTTTGTTAACTTGTAAGTAGTCAATGTTATGTCCTCTCTTTTTTAAAAACAAAAAGGACTCAAACAGTTAAATGTAGTGTTTAAGTCCTCTGAAATATTGTGTTTATTGTGATTTTACTTTTGATCGTTGCTTTCTGCGATCAGCTTCTTGTAGTTTTCCAAATCAGCTGGCGTGCAGCCTAAGAAGTCTATCGCTTGTTTTTCGGTCAAGTTAAGATCGCTAACAAGCCGCTTAAAGTAATCAAGC
>NZ_JBUBHO010000022.1:0-1980 GCF_057197965.1 Lactobacillus sp. WILCCON 0149 | reverse complement strand
GAAAGATACGGCAGTCATCATGAACTGACTAAATGCAAGAAATGCGGCGAGATGAATGCGAATATCGCCGCAGCAAAAAATATATTGAGTAGATTAACTGACGAAGAAATCACGCTTTACACGCCTTACAAGCGAGTTAAGGAAATTCTTGACAGTCGGATAAAAGAAGCATAAGCCAAGTAATACTACAAAGTTGAAGGCTCTAGCATGTAAGAGCAGTCAGCTTTAACGAACTCAGTTCGGGGTATTAAAATCGCGGCTTGACTGTTTCGAGAAGGCATCACGATATGCTTGCCTGCTTTTTTTTGCGGGCAAGATGCCTTTCCGACTGCCATGCTAAAAGTTTCCAGTGGGGCAGATAAAAAGCTATTGGATGACGCCATCTGGCGTTGCTTGACAGCCAACCGTACTCACTGACCTTAACTTCAAAAGGTTAAAAATCTGATTTCTTTTTCTAAGTTGAATCTACCCTAAATTTAACTAGAATGGAATATCAGAAAAACTTACCAATACTGATGTGATTATCAAGATTTAGTAAGTTTTATGATTCGGAGGTGAGAGAATGAAGAAAAAGAAATGCCTGCCATTGCATATGCTCAAAAACATTACGACAAAATACCCTAATGCGTGGGCCATCATCGAAACGACACGGAAGGAACGTGGCAAAAAGTCTACCATCTGGGAAGGCGTTACATTTGACTGGCCGTCCTGGTGCTATATCCCGATGGGCTACTGCCTGTCAATAGCAAACACTCAAGAAACGGATATGGTGCTGCAAGTACGAGACGCAGCGTTATTATCCGCACTGGCGCCATGGCGCATGAGCAAGGAAATCTATTCCTTCGATGCAGAGCTAGCCCGTGACTTATACGATCAGCCACTTGGCGAATTGCCAACGATTGTATTCGACCGGCTTCCTTTTCCAGCCATCTACATCGAAGCGCCAGGGCTTGTACTAGACGATGAGCGCTTTGCAGGATTTTTCGTAAGCAGGGAATATGACCCAGGACGAGGCGATGTAGAATTGCGGCTTACTTTCTGCAAAAGCAATGGAATAAGTTGCCCTTGCTACATCAGTTACGATTCAGCAAGCACTATTGCAGAAGCGGTTGACAAGATGTTGGCAGGTTATGGCGACAAGCAGGGGACGCTGGAATTGTCTAAAAAAGCAATGCAGCTTGTTCTATATCTTTGCACCAGTAATTCTGAAGTTTCTACAGTTCAGACCGACGTTAAGCGTCCCATAAGTCATCCGAAGGACAGCTACAAGGAAATCCGCATGTGGTCGGTTGGAGTGCGCTATGGGGCCGCCATGAAGCGATACAAACACACTGGCAAGTCTCATGCCGGCAGCCATTCGTCAAAACGCCCACATTACAGGCGTGGCCATTTCCACCATTTTTGGAAAGGTCCACGCAATGATCCAAACAAACGGACACTTGAGTTTATCTGGGTCGATCCTGTTTTAGTTAATGCTGAAAAAATGGATGGTCAGGAAATGCCGGCCGTGATACACGAAGTAAAATGATCTATTTTAGCTAAATGGCTAAAAAACGCATCATTTTGTCCAACATGTTCAGTAGTAGGTATGCGGGCAAACGCACTTGTCTCTAGCGTTTAAGCCACCTTCTTATTTTCAAAACTGCATATCCTAAGAAATAGGTGCGCCGCTCGATCGTGCTGGCTTTGAAAGATAATTATTGACTATAAATTTTAATATTAGCTAAAGAAACTATTTAGGCCGAAATCAAGATAAAATAGCGCCAAATAAGTAAAAGGCATCTTCTATATAAACGGAAGATGTCTTTTTTTGTGCGTCTTTAGGATGCGATTATGCTTTAAATTTCACAGAAAGCGCAAAGAAATACCGTTGCAGTGTTAGCTTTCCAAAACCAAGAAAAACAAGTCAAATTGTCTAAAGTTTGTAAGCACCCAATAGCGCGGTATCTATCAACCCCCGGGCAATAGTCATATACTGTT
>NZ_JBUBHO010000021.1:0-2065 GCF_057197965.1 Lactobacillus sp. WILCCON 0149 | reverse complement strand
AAAAAGGCAGTGCTGATAGCACCGCCTTTGCTTACAACATGATTGGTTCTGCTGTTTGCCATTGGTCGTTTGGAATGCTCAGCATATCAAGCGTCAATGTACGCGACATGTTAGTTTTTAAGTCATTCACAGGATTCCAGCCCCTGTTTGCTTCACAGTCCATAAGCATTGCCCACTGTTCAAGTGTCCCGTTGTCCATGTCGTAGAACCGATCGGATAATGTTGAAAGTCTTGTAGTTAGTGATCTTAAAAGGCTCTCGTCATGTTGTTGAGCGGCTGTTAAGCGTTCATGAATGCCATCTAAGCCAGTATTTTGCCATTTCTTATACACATCAGCAAGAAGAATTGCATCTTCCTTCGTGAGCTTTCCCCAAATGTGACGTAAAACAGGATCATATGGCGTATAGGCTACTACTTGATCTTTCCACTCGCTACCCAAGAGGTAGGTGGCTAGAAATTCTTGTTTCTTTTCTTTTGAAAAAGGCTTTGCTTCAACTATTTTCACCTTTAGGTTGACCATTTCATAGTCCTTAGCTGCTTCCTCAAAGTTCTTTGCCACCCAGTGATCAACGAAACAGTCCCAATCGGTTTCAATTCTTTGGCCATCCAGTACCGTGATGTGCTGTGGTAACGTAGGTTCACTGCATTTTTTGAGGAATGTAAAGCTATCCTTGGCCTTGATTTCTTCTCCCGATGTAGTCTTACTTGGCTTTTTGGATTTTTTAGATACAGATTCGTGCTTTTCTTCTGCTGGTACATCTGCTTCAGTTGCTTGAACAGGTTTACGATCTTCGGCTTTTTTTGCATCTGCCGGATCAATGATGTCGTCTAATGGCCCTAACCCAGCTTTTTTTCGAGCCTGCATAGCTTTTTTAGCTGTGCCTTTTTTTTGCCGCAAAAAGATGTCTTCAGCTTCACACTTCTCATCCTCCGTCAAATTAGGATTTAGTCGAATATTGCTGATACACTCAGACGCATCATATTCTTTGTCTAAGGCATCTTTTGAGCTGAATTTATCAAATGTAAACTCTAGAGAGTCAAGCTTATGTTCTTCTCCAGATTTGAAGTATGTACACTTCAAATTCTTAAAGTACGGTGCCAAGCGTAAAATGGACGGCTTGATTATTTTTTGCTTCACCATTCCATTTGGATAAGTTTCTTCGCCCTTGTCGTTTATCCTGTTAACCGGAGCATTAATGACGTATCTAAAGTCATCAAATTTTGCTAAATATTTTCCTGTTTTTGAAAACTGACTTAGTTTCCGAAACAGGTTCTTTGAATAAACAGTATTGAGGTCTAATAGAGTTCTTTGATACCATAACGTGAAATTGCCTGTTAAGTTGTTAAAGAATTTAAGGCTTTCTCCATTTACAATCAGAGTAAGCGTTTCTGCTTTTGCATCATATTTCGCTTCTTCAAACAGAACTCTTTTAATAAATCCCCCATTTTCCTTATCTTTTCTGTAAATCGTATTCATAAGGTTGGTGGTTAGGCCATCGAGAACGGCGTTGAAACGCTTTTTAGGGCCTTTATATCCGATTATGTTCTTTAAATCGGCTGCAGATATTGTTACAGTGCTAGTACCCTTGTCACGGATCTTACCTACGATCGTCCAAAATAAGTCATATTGTTTAATTGAGTACTTGGACAATGGAAAGTCATTCAATTCGTTTGAATACGCTATAACAATGCTTTCACGCTTTTTGTCATTGCTCGTTGCTCTTCTCTTTTTTTCAGCCATGCTAAATGCAGCTCCTTACTATTTTCCCCGCCTAGAAATAATCAGTTTTTCCAGTTCATCCAAATCTTTATCTTTTGCCAGTTCATTGACAAAAGTTTTTGAATATGATCGATATCTGTAATATTTCATTTGTTCTTTATGGGCATCGTCCCACTTTTTATTTGCCTTCTTTTTAGCCTCGCTTACAGCCATGTGTTCACCCGATTTCTTTTCTTGTTTAGTTTGTATTATACACTTAATTAAGTGAAAAGCAAACAGATGACACAGTGTACATACCGGTGGTGACACGGCGTACATACCGGCTAAGCTGCATCCCCTGTCATA
>NZ_JBUBHO010000020.1:0-2322 GCF_057197965.1 Lactobacillus sp. WILCCON 0149 | reverse complement strand
ACAGCTGTAGAAAATGTGTGCAGATGTGTATTTTAGTTTGGACTAATGATGTCTCAGAGGCCTAATGTTGTTGACCCTACACACCAGCTTTGACGCTTTACTCGCAAACATTTTCCTTATTGCCGTCATCACTGGTATTCCGATATCTCAACTAGGAGGTAATCGCATTGACCAGCGCAGGCACTTGCGTGCCACTCTTGCAACTTCTTGGAAAGGCTCTCGCCAATCCTCGGGTACAGCTAACCCGCATGACTATGGCCGAAGCCACAGCCTTAACTTCATTCTTTGAATTTACAGCGCCTTATTCAATTCTGGGTGCTCAGCCAGCGCTAAAAGGCTAAGCATTGCATTCTTGTCCCGATCTACGACTTTCTTGTAGTTCGGGCATTTTTCGTTGTAGCACACGTACTCATTATGCTTGGTGCCGTGCTTCTTGTTCCCGCAAAGAGTGATCTTGTCATCGCCCTTTTTGACGTTGCCGCAAGCCGCACAGCGCTGAGTAGACGGGTACAGCTTGTTTGCCAGAATAAGGTCTTTGCCGTACCAATCGCACTTGTAGGTCAAGATCTGCTTGAACTTGCCAAACATCGAACGGTGCACGCCCTTAGAGGCCACATGGCTCATAAGCATGCCCTTCACGGACAGGTCTTCGATCACGATCTTGTCGTAGTCCTTGACCAGTTCAGTCGTAAACTTCTGCATCAAGTCATTTTGGATATTGCCAGCCTTCCGATAGCATGCTTGAAGCTTGGCTCTCGTCTTCAAGTAGTTCTTGCTATTGTAGGCGGCTTGTCCATTTTCAACCCGCTTTCTGGCAAGCTGCCTTTGATAGTGTTTGATCCTTTTGTAAACTCTGTTAAGGCGCTTAGGCAAAACGTTTACTCGGCCTTCCGTGTAGTCGAAGTGGCCAACGTTTACGTCAACTGCAGTTGCCTTGCCTGTCTTATCTGGCTGCTTGACATCTTCAACTTGGAAAGGAATGGCCACATAATAACTGCCTGCTTCTGTGAAATAGCTGACAACGCCAAAATCATCAGAAAGCGCAGGCTCATTCAAGCGAATCTGGCCAAGAGGCCAGTCTTTGCGCCCCTGCGGGCATTCCAGCTTCAAAATCTGCCCTTCGATTCTGCTCTGATCGCTCTTAAAACCCTGACGAGAGGCTTTGCGGGACTTGTACTTTGGCTTGCCCCAGTCTGGCTGGGCTTTGTCAAAAAAGTTCTTCCAAGCATTGCCAAGATCCTGTACTGCAAGATTGGCAAGGTGAGCTGGATATGCCAGTCTCCAAGCATCAGTTTCCTTGTCAGAATTAAGCTCGTTGCGAACTCTCTGCCAATTTGGAGAAGGATTTGCCTTGGCTCCAGGACTGTTTTTGTCAATCTTGCGAATCACTCTGCAGACTTCACCATGAGTCTTCGTGGCTTTTTTGACTATTTTTACTTTTTCAGTGTAGTCAGCCATCAGTCGTCTGGCTTCGTACATCTCATTCCAGATGTCCAGAGCATGATTCCATGCCCAGCGACGATAGCCGCACAGCTCAATAAAGAGCTGTTTCTGTTCTTCATTAAGCTGAAGCTTGTATACTCTGGTCTGTGTTCGCATCTTTAGTCACCTTCTTCCTTATGTGGCAGCTTTGGATCTTCCGCCATCTCTTTCTTGTATCTTCTCAAGCCGTACAGGCGACAAGAGAAGACGTGAATAACGCTCATCAGATCCTCAACCAGTTCTTGATCCGGACTGGTGTCTGGATTGTTAAGAACTACAATTTCAGTACCGTGTCTTTGACAGAAGTCTTCGAACCAGTCAAAGCCAAAACGGGTGAAGCGATCTTTATACGTGATAAAGATTTTGGCGATTTTCTTGTCTTCTACATCCTGCAGAAGCTTATTCCATTTAGGGCGGCGATAGTTAAGGCCACTCCCAATGTCGCTGATCCGCTCATCGAGGATGATACCTTTGGCATTGCAGTACTGGGTAATAAAATCCATCTGATTTTTCAGATTGTTCTTCTGCCCCTGCGAAGAGACACGTGCATAGGCAACGTTCTTCCGCTGATCTGGTACTCCGAGAAGTCTGTTGAGCTGTTCCTCAGTATAGTAGCGCCTGTTGGCTACGTTTCTGAAAGCGTGAAGCCTTCCTTCACGATCCCAGCGCTGCAGCGTGCTTACTGAAACGCCTAAGACTTTAGCAGCTTCATTGGGCTTGTAGACTTTAGACATAAAAAATAGACTCGTCCTTTCTATTTGGATAAGTCTATTATACCGCCATTTGGACACATTAGCACACTTTAGTTATGTATTTTGAGACTAGTAGTTAGCACCGATG
>NZ_JBUBHO010000019.1:0-2377 GCF_057197965.1 Lactobacillus sp. WILCCON 0149 | reverse complement strand
ACCGTCAAACAACAAAGCGTTGCAAACGTCCGAAAACATTTCGTTGTTCCAAAGCCATTTTTTCTCGATAGTGTCTTTTGTCCCGTGACGTTTATTTTGTTGTGCCATATAGTTCCTCTCCAAATAACTGCAACATCATTGCATTTCCTAAAGTAGTCACTACAGCGAGACGAACAAAGACATCTTTGTCGTGTGAAAGAATTGCAAGGTCATCGTAGCGCCCATTATAGGCAACTGCTTCACGAACGCAAGGACTACTATCCTTAACAAGGATATCCAAGTCTTTTTGTCTGCCTTTCTGAGCAACAGCACGTCTAACGCTAATTGACAAATCACTAATCAGTACGTCCAAGTCCTTGTTACGCCCAAAGTATGCGGCAAGCTCACGTTCCTTTTCTCGATCGCTCTTTACAAGCTGGTCCAGTTGTTCGTCCGTTTGCTCCCAGTATTCTTTAGCGAAGAGCTGTTGAAATTCCTTTGGTAACTTGTAGATTGTCATTGTTTTGTCCTCTCTGTTCTTTTAAAACAAAAAAGGACTCAAACGCTATATGCGTCTGAGTCCTCTGCCAATAATATTTTTCGATTTTTTCAACTATGGTGGGTCCATAATTGACTCCTTTCTAGTGCTCTGAGAACACAAAAAAGAGGCTGCAAAAACTTCTGCAGTCTCCTCTAACCTATTTTCGATGTTTTGTAAAATAACTAAAAGCATGACAAATAGCCATGCAAGAATTGTAAGTCCGGCTAAGCCAGGCTTTTAACACTACACGGAGAAACTTCTTCGTGCCAGCACTAAAATGCTGAAAAGCTTGTTGACCTTGCGGCCCACTAGAGCAACTGTTCTAGTGCTAAGTCCCCTGTGAGACCTAGGCGTAAAAAATAAATTTAGAATTTTCTACCCCTTAATTGTACATCTTGTCAGCCAAAATTGCATCCCTGTTCACCCGATAATCACAGAAAGCAGGGTGCTGTGAGGGCGATTCTGTTGCGCTCAAAATGTTTCGACTGTGCAGTTGTACTTTTGCGAGCAAATAGCAACCATCCTTTTCAAGCAAAACAAAAAGCATCCCTAGCCTATACAACAATGCACATGGTAGGGACGCTCTTATCAAAAATGACACCTTATCAATCCCGTTCAATTGTAATCTATTTCTAATGTTTTGGCAAGCCTTATCCGAGTCTGAATTGCTTCAAATCTTCTTCCATGCTTTCATCTTCCAGGCCAATATATCTCAGAGTAGTGGTTGGGCTGCTGTGATTGAGCATCTTCTGAAGCTTATACAATGCCCGTGGATCTGGATCGCCTGCTGGCGTCGTCGCGCTCTTAATGTAGTGATAGCCAAAAGTCTTTCTCAAGGTATGGGTACCAACAGTGTTGGGATCAATCTCGCACTGCCGGGCTGCCCGCTTCAAATCTTTGTAGAAGGACTTTCCTTCAATATGCCCCTCCCCTTTTCTGGAAGGGAAAAGCCAGTCGTTTGGCTTTAGCTGCATCTGCTCAATGTAATTTTCCAAGTCCTGGCTGATATTGCCAATATAGGCATGCCGGTTCTTGTGGGTTTTGGTTTCAACCAGGTTATACCATTCCCCGTCTTCAATGTCTGAGACCCTGGCCTTAACAATATCAGAAATTCGGAGACCAGTATTGATTCCAAAGACAAAAATCATGGCATTCCGCAGTCCGTTTCTATTTTGGCCAAGAACGGCTCCTGTTCCAAATTGTAGAGCCCGCTTCATGGCGTTAATTTCCTTAGCTGTTTTCAGCGGCCGGATATTTCTGCTGCTTTCCGTTTTTTTGACTTTTCTGCCCATTTTGCTGTTAAAATCCTCCCCTCATCGAATGCGTCATTTTACTTTTATTTTATCATAAAGGTGTATTGGAGTGGCAAAAATCGCCAAAAATCCGGTTTGCCAAATTAAGATTCGAATGCGTAAAAATCCTAATTTCTACGCATTCGTTTACAAGCAAAAACATCATCTGGGCAAAATCAATCGTGCTGAGAGGGTGATTCTGTTGCGCTCAAAAATATTTAGACGCGCAACTGTACATTTGCGTGCAAATGATAGAGAAAGCCGAAAATGCTATAATGTCTGTGAGATGGTGTTTTCTTTTGCAGCCGACTTTCACCATAAACAAGAAGTGGCTAGCACGCAGTCAGTTTCTAAGGAAGTCGTCTGACAGTAGATGCGCACTACTAAATAACAAACCTGACATTAAGCTTGCCTCATGGCCATGAGGCAAGCTTTTTGCTTTGTCAAACGAAAAAAAGCCACGCTTTTCCATCAAGTTGGAAAGGTGCAGCTTTACTTATCAGCTATTTTTCTACTCTAAGTCAAGTGTTATCAACGATTTTAGGCAATTTTATTTTGAAATAAA
>NZ_JBUBHO010000018.1:0-2563 GCF_057197965.1 Lactobacillus sp. WILCCON 0149 | reverse complement strand
ACTGGCAAGTTTTCAGCGGCTGGTGACCAAGTTTGGCTTAACAAACAGTCAAGCAATGGAAGCACTGAATTGCACGCCAGCTGATTTGGAAAACTACAAGAAGCTGATCGCAGAAAGCAGCGATCAAAAGTAAAATCACAATAAACACAATATTTCAGAGGACTTAAACAACATTTAGCTGTTTGAGCCCTTTTTGTTTTTCATAAAAGAGAGGATAAAATCATGACTAACAACACTGTTTACACTAACGAATTGGCTCGCTTGAAGAAGATGGCTGCTGAAGGCAAGATCGATGAAAAGAATTTTGACTACAGCAGTCTGGAAGAGCTGGCTAAAAAGGTTATTAAGTGGCGGAAGAGCGACACGATCCACGACAAGTATTTCCTTGCTCGTTACGGCTCTGATCAAGATCTGGACGAATTAGTCCATGATTCAGAAGAAGGAGTTCGGATGAGTGTTGCCAACCGTGGTAGAGATAAGGATTTAGATATTCTTGTCCATGACCCATCTTGGGCTGTTCGCAGAACTGTTGCATACAAAAAGCGTGATAAGGATCTTGATATCCTTGTTAATGATGTGGCTCAAGAAGTACGTAGAGCCGTTGCATCGGCAGGACGTAATAAAGACTTAGACATTCTTGTTCATGACAAGGATGCCAGAGTGCGCCAAATTGTTGCTGGCTTTGGACGTGACAAAGACCTTGATATCCTTGTTCACGACAAGGACGAATGGGTTCGTGCATGCGTAGCAAGTAACGGTCGCAATAAGGATCTCGACATTCTTGTTAATGATGATGATGAAGAGGTTCGTAAGGAAGTTGCTGACTGGGCACGTGAAAAAGATTTAGACATTCTTGTACATGACGAGAACGAAAACGTCAGAGAAGCCGTTGCCTTCCAAGGCCAGTTGAAGCACTTAGAGATTTTAGCGAATGACGACAGTTCATTTGTCTTAAAAACAGTTATTCAAAGTGCATTGGAACTGCTGAAGGAACAACAAGCTATTTAATTGGTGGAGAGGATAAAATCATGACTAATAACACTGTTTACACTAACGAATTGGCTCGTTTGAAGAAGATGGCTGCTGAAAAGGTTATCAAATGGCGTGATAGTGATTCGATCGACGACAAGTATTTACTTCTCAGATATGGCTCCGATCAAGATCTGGATGAATTAGTCCATAGTGAGAGCGACTGGCTTCGCAAAAAGGTTGTACAACACGGCAGAGATAAGGATTTAGATATCTTTGCCCATGACGAAGACCCTGACGTTCGTAAGGAGGTAGCATTCAAAAAGCGTGACAAGGATCTTGATATCCTTGTTCACGATCATGATCCGATTGTCCGTGAAGCGGTTACACGTGTCGGCCGGGATAAGGACTTAGACATTCTTGTCAATGATGAGGATAAATGGGTAAGAGCGGCAGTTGCCGAAAACGGCCGCAGCCAAGACCTTAACATTCTTGCCTACGATGAGGATGAAGATGTCCGCAAGGAAGTCTTTGACTGGGTAGGTGCAAAAAACGTGGACATTCATTTCTATTGAGGAAGAGGACAAGCTAATGCTGCACAAAAAGAATAAGATCAAGTTTTTTACCCGGCATCTTCAGCTGATTTGATTCAAGAAACTATGGATTACTATGGCATCACTCAAGAAGATTTAGCAAATCGTATCGGGGTGAGTCAGAGCTATATTTCTGAATTGCTGAGTCGCAAACGGTACTTGAATGAAGTTACTGCATTAAGGGTTGAAAAAGTTATGGGGATTTCTAGCCATCTGCTCTTAGGGAATCATGTAGCTAATAAATTAAGTATTCAATCAAGTTGAATCTACCCATAGATTTAACTTGAAAGGAATATCAGAAAAACTTACCATTACTGATGTGATTATCAAGATTTAGTAAGTTTTATGATTCGGACAGTACATTCGTTATTAGAGCAGCATCCCTCCCATGGATAAATCTATGGGGCAGGGGATGCTGCTTTTTGTTTTCACTTGCCAAAACATTAGAAATAGATTATAATTAGGCGGATTACCAAGGTATATTTCTGACAAAGTACAACCCTCTAAATGCTCAGCATAGCCCAATGACTGCGATTACTAAGTTGCCATTTCTGATACTCGTTAGCCTTGCATAAAAATAATTAGTGTAACCGGTTAGATTGATAAGGTGCCGTTTCTGATAATCCTATTCCCGGAACCTAAAAATAATTGGAAACTTCAAGAAATTGATAAGCTGTCACTTTTGATAAACATTTTTGCATTTTTATCCTCTTGATTCGAGAGATGTTATTTCTGATAGGACGTTAACCGCATTATTCCCGGCGATATCTTATGCCCTACCTTTGGCGATTTAGAAGATATCATTTCTAATAAGGTACAACCCACATCCTCGTATCTGGTGTCACAGGTTCTGGATTGATAAGATGCCATTTCTGATGAGGCAGCATCCCTCCCGTACAGCAATGTAGGGCAGGGGATGCTTTTTGTTTGGAAAACTTTTGTTCTTTTAGATCACGCTAAAATACGCTAAAATACAACTAATTCCTACAAACTAAACGCAA
>NZ_JBUBHO010000017.1:0-3712 GCF_057197965.1 Lactobacillus sp. WILCCON 0149 | reverse complement strand
AATTCAGCCCTAAAAAACAAAAGCAGGAAGCTAATTTAGATTAGCTTCCTGCTTTCATTTTGACTTACAATTGCTGCTGGCCACCTTGAGCAGCAAGATTCTCGTGTTTAAGAATTTTTAAGAGCTTTCTAGCTGGCATCTTTCTTCTACCGAAGCTGTAGCACTGCTCAGCCATGTCCTTATCATAATCAGCAATTGTTTCGTATCTGTCATCTCTTGCTAAAACGCCGGGATCATCATCGAGATAATAGTAGTCAATAAAGTACTCATCGCTTTTATCGAAGATCCAATACGCCCAAACGATCAAATCTCTATTTTCATTTCTGAGACACTCATTGATGTCATCTTCCAGCTCTTCGATAATCATTTCCATCGGGGTTCGTTCGTCGTCATCATCAAAAGAATCGCTCTCGGCACTGTAACCCGCAAAATCTTCACGGTGATCAAAATAGTTAAGCTCGTCGTCCAAATACATCATTTTATTTTCCTTCTTCCTGTGTTATCAATGATTGTCAATGGCTGGCAAACCCGGAATTCCACCTATTCCAATGGGTGGATGGATAGGGCTTGCCGGCCTCTTCTTACTTAAATTCGTAAAGCAAAAGCTTTTGCTCTGCTTTTTGCCAGTTGCTGTTGTGCGTAATCAACTGGCACTGCTTTGAGTTGACGTAATTTCTGCCATTGGTCAGCACGTAATTGCCTAAGCCGTCTGTCAGATAAATAGAATATCCATTGGACTTAAAACCTTTTACATAGCCCTTGGCATGATTGCTTATCACACGAACGTAGTCATTCAGCCACAAGCCACGGGCATATTTCGTGTTCTTCTCATTGCGCTTGGATGACGTATTCGGCTGCTTTCTGCCTTTTCTTGCAGTTGCTTCGTGAAGCGACCGCTTCTTCTTGCGGAACTGACTGATCATCGTCACCGTCTCTGGCATCTGACCAACCGACTTGATTCCGCTGATTGCGATTGCATCCATGAAATGACCTTTTGGCAAAAGAAGATTCTTGCGATCCACATAAGTTTGCGAGCCGTACTGGAAGCTTGCTTCTGGGAAAGCAGTCATGATCCGCTTGCGCAGAATGTTCATGAACGTTGCTCCCTTCAGCTGCTTTGTCACTTTCTTCTTCGCCTTCATCCACTTGTAGAGCCTGACGCCTGGCTGGTAGTTCTTTGTAGTATGGCAATTCGTGCAAAGCGTTATCAGATTGTCCACCCGATCTGTCCCGCCTTGTGAGCGGTAGACGATGTGGTGAACGACGAGCTTTACGCCTTCGCCATGCTTATGGCAGAGCTGACAGGTGTACTCATCACGTGCCAGCACGTAGTACTCATAGTTCTTCCAGTCCTTTAGACTGCCTTCTTGATACTGTTTGCCAGAAATGTCTGGATTGAGCATCTTGGCCATGTCAAACTTGCCTACTTCGATGTGAAGATCGGGATTTGGCAATACAGCCAAATAGCGCTTGATCCAAGCAATGTTATGGCTTACCTTGCCTTTTACTGACGGCGGAAGCCACAAGCCGTCTCGCTTGCCGTGCACTCTGTTTAAAAAGCGGGCCTGGCGATAGCGGGTCTTGCGGTTTCTTCTGCCTCTGCGGTAGATCTTGCGGGTGTGCAGATTTTTGTGCACGTCCTGGCGAAGCTCTACCTCGCTTTGGTGCAGCACCTTGTCTTGACTGACAATGGCAAAGCCAATATGCCTCTGCCCGGTGTCTACGCCAAGGCTTACCTTCTGCTTATAGCCATACGAGCCATATTTCAGCTGAATGGTAAAGGGATATTTCTTGACCACAAAAGCCTTGCCGCTTTTCAGCAGCAGTCTGGCCTTTCTTGGGCGGCATGGCATAAGCGGCTTGCCGTCCTTATTGAGCAGAAACACCCGGTTTGCATTTTCATGCTTCATTTTGTTCTCCTTTTCCTTAATGCAGGAAACAGTGATTCCTGCCGCTCGTCCGAATCAGGAGACCCGATCCGGATTCGCGTTGTTGCCCATCGACAATGTTATCCATGCTTGCCATGACTCCGGAGAGGCACGACGATGCAGTTGACTACCATGTTAACCTCATGACTGTTTACAGAGCTGCCACAGAGCCAAGAATTTGGGCATCATCCGTGGGTGTGATGACATGGATAACGTAGTTCCTCTATCCAGTCAGCCGAAGCCGACCGGAAAGCTTAGTCTAGACAATGAAAGCTGGATTTCTCCAGCCTCCCTATTGAAAACAAAGGACTTGAAGCTTGCGCTTCAAGCCCCTTACTTCAGTAAGGGGTTACCATTGACTTCGCTCTGGTCTCGTCAGCAAAAAGATTTTTTGGTCATACAAGGAACGGATTTCTTGACTAGCACGTCACTCTGGCCTGAAGAAACCGATGCGGAATATGAGCTGAAGAAAATGCTCTTCAGCCTTTATTGTATGCTTCTGTAGGGATAATTTCCGAATTCCTTTTGCAAACAAAAAAGTGAGGCAAAAACAGATTGTCCGCTTGCTCATGTTCAGTCATTTTACTTGCTGGCACGTCATCTCAAAGCCCGTTATATCAAGCTTAAGCCGCATACATACCACATTGTCTTATTTCCAAAACAGCATAGCCTTTGGTCTCATGTTGAGTCTAAAAAATAATTTAGCTTTTCTCTATTTCCTCGTCATCACGGCTTTTCCAAGTCCTTGCTTTCTGAAAAAAATTATTATGCTTGGCAACTAAAGCAAGCGGTCTTATGTTCAGTTATTTTTTGCTAGCTCATATTGCTCCAATGCCTGTAGCAGCGCTGTTTTGCGGCATTTTAAGGCTAGTTTCTTATTTCTAAAACTGCATAGCCTTTTCTGCGTTTGCGCACATAACAAAAGTAGATTTTCGTTGGAAACTAAAAAAACAGCCTTATGGCTGCTTTTTAGGGCATGTTGCTTATCAGAAATGGCATCTCACAAATTTTGGAGATCAGCCACTGGTCATCATTATGCTTGTACACGCATGTGCTTGTTTTTCTTATTGCTTTCTACTGGATGCAAAGGAACCTCGTTTGCGCTTTTTTCTTTTTGATCCAAGATGCCAAGTGATTTAGCCAAGAGGAATTGCTGCCATTTCTGTTCGACAACGTAGACATAAACGCGGCCAGTTGAGCCATGCATCATTACGACAGCATCCCTGTATTCACTGCTTTTTGCGCATTCGTCAGCCAACTTGCTGAAGTCTTGCCCTGTCAGTTGGTAGTCATCAATAATTTCCTTTGCGGTTTTCCAGCCATTCATCATCATTTCTTTTTTGCTTCTTTCTAACTTTGCGAGCTAATCCATTAAGTTAGCAAAACGTAACCAATTAGCTCAAAACAGTATTCTTGTAAGAGAGCTGCGACTGGTCAGTTGTTGTCTGACAGTACTATTTAGTGGGTCAGGCAACAGATCCATCGCCATCGCAACCTTGATGAAGCAATTTTATTATTTTTTAGCCATCAAGTTTTTTTGCTGTTTTTTGCAGTAATTTTCTGCAAAAAATGATCATTAATGCCAAAAGCATTCTTTTCGACAACCAAAAGTCACTATGGTCAAACTATGCAGCGTTATAGTCAACGCCAACGCACAAAGCAGGTGTTGCTTCAGTTCTTTTCGACAACCAAAAGTCACTATGGTCAAACTATGCAGCGTTATAGTCAACGCCAACGCACAAAGCAGGTGTTGCTTCAGTTCTTTTCAACAACCAAAAGTCACT
>NZ_JBUBHO010000016.1:0-3845 GCF_057197965.1 Lactobacillus sp. WILCCON 0149 | reverse complement strand
ATTATTTTTGTTAGCAAAGAAAAAGGATGGCAAGCAATATTCACCTTCTATTTATAGAGGCGAATGTTTTGCTTGCCATCCATGGCGTTAGAGACCATAAATGTATGGTGGTCGGTCGATTAATCTTTGAATGATTTTATAAGCTTCAGTTGGGCTAGTACGATCAAATGACGTAGTTAAAATCACTTGGCCAAGGAGTGTTTCGCCAACACCTTCCTTAGCTTCGCTTGAAAGAGCTGGGTGCTTTGCTAGCGCTTCTAAAATGTCAGCCCGAAACAGCGAAGAGTCTAATACCAATTTATCAAACTGGTATCCATCACCTACGGCAGTTTGGTCGATTTCTTCTTTTGGACCCAAAACTTTCTCGTCATTCTCAAGTGCTTTTAAAAGTTCGAGCTCAGTCTGGCGTGCCCTAATATATGTCTGTATGAAATATTTATCGGCATTCTCAACCTTCTCATTAAAGGCCTTGGCCACAATATCGAATTCGGCTAGATTTGAGTTGCCACCTGGCGAGTCTGGAGGCAGCGTATTTCGAATCTCTAAAGCGCTGGCTCTTAAAAGGTTTGACAGCTTTTCATCCATCACTGCGATATTCTCATCAATCTTTGTCCGATCTTCAAGGCTCAATTTTGAACCGCCAAGTTTCTTTTTCGATTGCTTTCCGGCCTTTTTAGACAGAGCCGAAACTTCTAAATCGGAAGAATAGCCCCATGCCTTTTTGACCTTGCTGAAGGCAGAAATAATCTGCTTCCAATATTGAACAACTTCGCCAACAGTTGTATCCGGATACAGTTGTTCAATAACTGCTCGTTCTGCATCGGTTAAAGACTTTTGATCTCTTACGCTCCCAACACGTCGAGTAGTCCCCTCTGGCATAAAAAGTGAGTCCAACATATTTGTGTCAAATCGAAACGCCGCTTCTGCGCACTTAACCAATTCATTAGCAATTTCACGGATGTCTAAGACCCGAGAATTACCAAGTGCGTTAACTACTTTTTGAAAATAAAGCTGCAACTCTGTTTTTGAAATCTTTTGACTTTCAAAATACCTTACTGTTTCTTCATCAAGTCTCGGTTCTGCACTGCCTTTATCTTGACTTTCGACCCCGAACTTTTGGCAAGCGTAATTCATTAAATCTGCCTGCATTTTAAACGGGACCTCAGTACATTCGATCAAAGCGTTAACCACATCGCGTAACGTATACTGTTTACCGTGATTGCGTAACGCTGAATTTTCCTCACCAGATACCTTTTTGTTCACCAGGACTTGCTTATATTCCAAATCGGATCTTAGCAAGCATAAGTTTTTCCCAGGAAGCTCATGAACGTGGCAGCAATCAGGATGAATAATGTCTTCAAGAACAGCACAAGCAATCTTCTTTGCTGGCTTTTTGCTCTTCTTTAACTTCTTCCACCACAATTTCTTTGCTTTTGGAAATTCGGCTTGTATCTGTGCGATTTTTTCAGCAGTAGCAGAATTTTCAAAGTCTGACTTCTCTGGAGCACGATCAAGGGAACCTAATTTAATCTCCGGAATCGAAATTTGAAGTATAAGCTTAGTGGCTGTGGGCGATAATGCTGTATTAGTCCTACTGTAGCTGACCACCTCGATTGGGCAACTGTCGTATTTTTTATGCAATTCGAAAAGCAGAAACTGGAGAGTTGGAATTAGTGCTTCTTGGCTTTCTTGGCCACGAGTAGCCAATTCATAATTAGTTGCTCCCGACTTATAAATCGGCCGAGCATTGTCAGTTCCGATTTCCCAAATGATTGGAATATCTAAAACAACTCTTTTCTCTCCAGTCTTTTTCTTAGGAGAATTATTATTTGAATTCCAATTCCATTGCCTACTCAAAGTTGGCTTTTGAGGATCCGCTTCTACTTGATCTAAGAACTCCAAAGAATGATTAGCGGCTGGAGCAACTATTGCTTTAACCACTTTGTTTTTCCCAACTTGTCCTTTGTAAAAGCCGACAACAACACCAGTTGGTCTGTTTGGCCCGCCGGGCAACTTAACGATGTCTAATAGTGTTAAATCGGGTACCCCCCCCGACTATTTCCTATCACAAATTTGTCTTTGTTATGTTTTCTCCCGAAAGCGCCAATTTGCTCGTGGGCTGACATTTCACTCGACTTTAAATTTGTCAGGTACCAAATTGCGAAAGCTGTGACGACTCTTCTATCAACTTTGCCATTTTCATCGGCTGGAATTCCAATGCTGTCAACAAATAATGGGTTGCTATGTTTAAGCTGGGTTTCTTCACGTTTATTTAGCGACTTCAAAAAAGCATTAAAATGTTTTGCCTCAACTCCCATTTGAGTTATAGCTTCGTCTTTTGTTAACAGCCGTCCCTCATCTTTTTCACGTTTGTAGCCTTCAAGCATATTGTCAACCTTTCTGACGATCTTTTCATTCAAAAAGCCATTGCCTGATGCGGATCTTTCAAAATTCTCCAGATTCTTTTTGTCACTTTCATCTATTGCCGCAAGCTCAAGACGACCACGTGCTCTCATTCTCTTGATAATGGGAACCAGCGCCCTTTTTGACTTTAAATCGTATTTTTGGACCAAATCCTCTGCGGTTTTTGCCTTATTTCCAACCATTTGTATTCCCTCATCCATCACTAAAAATGCGTTGCGCCTTTAGATTCTAAAACTAAAAGTCCCATACATCATCATCGTCACTATCGTCGCTCTCAGTATCATCGCCATCAAAGTTTGAAAAGAACGAATCCCCTTCTTCATTCTTCTTGTCTTCTTTATTTTCGAGCAAGTCATCCTTTTGATTTGAGATGTTCATTTCATCTTCTTTCGGTTCTTGACTGCTCGGAGCAATTTTCTGTGAATCATTGACTGCTTCAACGTTAGTTTCCTCTTCTTGGAAGTGCTCTGCTTGCTTGCGAATGTCCTCTTTGCTAATAGTATCTGTCGGCTTTGAGGTAGTAGTTGCATTGCTTGAATTTCGCTGCTTAGAACGCACTGCGACATTTACGCCAGCAGCACTTCCTAATACTTCAAAGTCATCAACTAAAATGCTAGTTTGATAATACACACCATGTTGCCCCTCACGTTCACGTGATGACAGGATCCCTGTAAAAAGCACAAGATCATTTGGATGCAACTGCTTTTCGGCAGTTTCTACAAGATCTTTGTTCATTAGAACTAACTCGAATGGGTCTTTCTTGTAGCGGTCTTTTTCTGACTTTTCAAGCTCTGCATCTACATGCAGAATAAGATAGTAGTGTTCAAATCGAGAAGTTACGCCTTTAATATCGATTAGCTTCCCAATCAATGAATATTGACTTGGCATGATATCCCCCTATTTTACTATTTAGAACAAATTACATTGCCATTTTAGAGGGTTGCAGACATTTTCTAAAAAAACTGGTTTTGGTGTATTTTTTGGTCAGATTGTTTTTTGAGAAAGCGCTAGCATCCGACTTATTCTATTCTACCATCCTTTACGATAGCTCGCTTCCCTGTTTCAAGATCAATTTTCAGCTGTGCTAAAGTTTCTACTCTAAACCATGAAGCATTATCCAAAAGCTCCGGCTTATGTCTCATGTTTCGAATGGTCTGATATGGAATTCCTGTAACTCTGGAAAGATCATGTAAGCTGATGTCAGGCAATTTTATCATTCGTTTTGCTGCGTCCATTTCCGCCAATCTTTCCGGAGCAATTACTACTAAAGATTTTGCCATTTTTGTTTTCCTTTCGTGTCCACGTTTTTATATTTTAATTTTAGCACCGATTAGTACTCTATGTGGTACATTGTGCTAGCAAACGAAAACGGGCTTTTCAGTTCCAAAATAGAAGAAAAAGCTACGGCAGTACACGCAAAC
>NZ_JBUBHO010000015.1:0-4793 GCF_057197965.1 Lactobacillus sp. WILCCON 0149 | reverse complement strand
AACAGTATATGACTATTGCCCGGGGGTTGATAGATACCGCGCTATTGGGTGCTTACCAATGACAACAAGGAAGCAATAGCTTATACAGCAGGACTGCATCCCTCATTCTTATTGGCTTTCTAGCTGTTTCAGCACATTTGTATTTCTTTGCAAAAAAGCAGCATCCCCTGCCCCCATAGATTTCTCCATGGGAGGGATGCTGCTTGTGCTTCTACTTTCATTTTTCATTTTTTGAAAAAAAGTTATTTTTTGAAAACACCATGGTCAAAATGAAGTTAGAATGCCTTAGAAATCCCGTTATATCAACATTTTCAAGCTATGCTTAGCTAACAGATTGGCCATTTTTTAGTCTCGAGAATCTCGGGTCAGTTTTTCAACCATTTCCTTCAGCTGTCTGATAACGTCCAGAGCCGTGTCAAAGGCGACTTCCCGGACGGTGGCTGAAGGGTCACGCTTCAATTCTTCCAAGTCTTCCAGGCGCCCCTGTTCAGCAACAGTGCCCCGGACGAACTCATCCAGATCGTCAACCAGCTTGTTCAGATCCTTATCTCTGCCCATTTTAGCCACGGCCGCTCGTACAATGGAACTATCATCATGTACCAGGATATCCAGATCCTCATCGTCGCCATATTCCGCTACCTTCGCACGGATCAGCGGATCGTCGCTTTCAATCATGATCTTCCGATCATTGGCGGCCTGGTAGCTAGCTACCCGCTGAACCTCTGCATCCGGGTCGTACAACAGTTTTCGCACGTCTTTTGTCCGACCATACTCCGCCACAGCCAGGCGGACTTGTGGATCGGGGTCACGCACCAGCTTATCCAGGTCTTTATCCCGTCCATATTCGACCACCTTTACACGAATTTTTGGATCTTCGCAACATACCATCTGGTCTAGCTGATTGTCAGTGAATTGTTCCATGTTTTCCTCCATTTTGGAAATTATTGCCCGGGAACTTCCCAGGTTGAGGACAGATTATCATGTTATTGCCAGCTGTTGGGGATCGCCTATTTTTGGTCGACCAGATCATTTAAAGCCCCCTCATTTCGCTATGGAAAGTAGCGATTTTGTTGCCAAAAAGAAAAAACAACATCCTGCATCCGTTGTAATGCGAAAGAAGGATGTTGCCTTATTAGCTTGCTCATCAGAAATGGCGTCCTGCAAATCATGTCACGAACTATGTCATTGACGGCGGCGCTTGCTTTTGCCATCTGCCTAATTCAGAACTAAATTTTAGCAGTTTTCGACTAAAACAAAAAGCAGCATCCCCTGCCTCATAGATTTTTCTACAAGAGGGATGCTGCTTCTTTTAGTTATTCAGTTTTGTTTTCCTGCTTGCCAGCTTCAGCTACAAGCTTCTTATAATTATCTAAATCCGCTGCAGTGCAACCTAAGAAATCCAGTGCCTGCTTTTTGGTAAAGTTATGCTCAGTAACAAGACTGTTGTAGTAGCCAAGCTTTTCCTTTGCTTTTTCTCGTGAAGCTTCTTGACGGCCTTCTTGAAGACCAATTTCAATGCCTATTGCCTTTTCTTCGGCTAATCTAGTCTGCAAAGTCATGATGTTCCTCCTTGTAACTGGATCATTGTTGACCTTGTCCAGCTCTACTTTTAGGGCTACGGCAAACGGATAATCAGTGTTGTAGTCGCCTTGCAAAACATGGATCAAGGCGCGCAAATCTTCCGACAGTGGCGGATTCTGATTTTCCGCGTCGCCCTTTATGTTAATGATAACGTGTGTTGCCCCGGTTGACAATTTTGCCGATCCGCCAAAATCGAATTCAGGCTGATCAGCATACCTTACACGCCCTTCTCCAAATGGATCGAAATCGCAAAAGAAAATAACGTAGTTATCGTACAAACTTGAGTAATCATTTGCTTTTGGAAGCGAGTCTACGTTAATTTTTGTTTCGTAGTAGCGCATGCGCCTTCCGAGATCATCCTGCTGCCGCTTCTGCATCTCAAGGTCGTACCCGCGATTCTTTTCATCACGAACAAAAACGTCCAAGCGGACGTCCTTTTCGTTGCCCAGGCTGTTGAACTGCTTTTGAGCAGTGATCTCAACAACTTTCTTAATGTCAAGATCCGGGAAAATCGATCTAATTACCCGTAACGCAATTTCGCTGTTGGACATTACCAAGCCAAATGCGCCATCTGTTTTCAGATCGAAATATTTTCTTTCTGCCATGTACTTGTCCTTTCTAAAAATAAAAAGAGGACTCAAGCGCTACAACCAGCGTTTAAGTCCTCTTAAATTATTATGTTGTTGTCAATTATGGTGGAGCCATAATTGATCTCCTTTCTAGCGCAGCAATGCACGCGCAATCTACTTTTGTAACCTACTTCAGTTCTGAAACATAGACCTTGGTGTTGCTTGTCAGAGCATCATCAATTCCCTTTGCCTGCTGACCCTTCCATGCTGCAATGTATGCTTCAATGCCATTTGCAAGCAAAAGATTGGCCAGCTTGTGGACTGAATCCAAAACTCTGTCGTTTTCAATTAAATCCATATCAAACGCAATAGTTGCACGCTTTACAGACAGCTTCTTTAAGATTGGAAGAAAATCCGCGTAAGACGTAACGCCAGCAACAGCCAGTACATCACGTCCATACCTATCAAGCTGCTCTTCAGAAAACTGTTTTGATAAGTTTGCTGCAGCAACAATGCCTTTTAAGCCACCTTCTGTCAGCCAGATTCCTTTTTCTTGATGAATATAGGAATCCAGCATTGCCTTTTGCTTTGGATCATCACTTGACAGACAAGCAATTCGGTCATTATAGGCCACTTCTACGGGCATATGCTCGCCATAGCCTTCAGCACCATGATTTTGGTTTCTGGAAGAGATCCAGCGGTATTTGTTTTCAAGTTTTAATTTGAAGACATACTCTTCTGGCTTGCCATCTTCCATGTAGGTTCCTTTTATCTCGTCCTTTCCAGAAGCATCTCCAGTGTCGATCACTTTGATCTGGTTGCTGGATACAGCCTTAACGATGTATTGATTCGTGTACTTGTCGATAGAGATCATAAACGAAGTCTTCTTTGAAGAGCTTGTTACAGTACTCTGAACGGCTTTAACTGGGGGATTGTTAAGTCTTACTTGAAATCCTAAAATCTGGTTGTACATCGAGTAGTACGGCACTAGCATTCCTTGCGAGGTGCAGTTGAAGAATGGCAGTTCATACCGACCGCCTTCATCAGTGACAGTTTCCCCGAAAAAGCCCATTACGCCTTTCCACGTACTCAGTCTCAAATGCGCCTGCTCCAATGCTTGAATCCAGACTGACTGATACAGCCCGTTATCCAATACTGCTTGCGGCTTTGGCTTGCCGATGCTGGCAAAACCGCCATGAGGATGCAAAGCAATGTGCCTGTCATCTAATCCTCTGTCATGCAGATTCTGACGATCAGCGTCACTCAGTGGATAGTACTTGACTACCAGTTGATTCATCGCATCACGTTTATCTGGACTGGCAAACTTATAGGTTCGCTTTCTGACAATCTTTTTGGCATCAAACTTTACAGGTTTCTTGTCGTCTAGGACATAAAGATAGCCTTGTCCTACTGGATGATCATTTGGTCGCTTCATGCAGATTACTTTTGTGCCAGTTACGTTAGTGACGCACCAGCCATTAGCTTCTCCGCAAATTGGACAGTGCCCAACTGAAAAGCGCAGCCAGTATACTTTCTCTTTTTTGTAGTCACGGTCTCTCATCGACGTTACGTCTAACCGGCCACCAAACTTGTTTTCCAATTCAGCAAATTCGCTCATTTTTATTTTCCTCTCTTTTTTCCTCTTTTGCTTATTGATCATTTAAAAATATTGATTACTTTTTTGATGATTGTTACATCTTCGTTCGGCAGTATTTGCTGAACGAACTTGATTATTTCTGTTTCCGGATAGTTCTCGGAAACCATCAGCTTTATTATTCTAATAGCTGCCTCCATAAGTTTTTCGTCACACATATATGTTGCATTTTTCTCCGATTCCAGCACTCCTTTTGGACGCAAAAAAGAGACTACAAAAATTTTTGTAGTCTCCTATTTCTTATTTGGTATTTGTAAGTAAAACGACAGGCACACCAAATAGGCTATGCCTAAAATTGTAAGTCCGGCTAAGCCAGGCTTTTAACACTACACGGAGAAACTTCTTCGTGCCAGCACTAAAATGCTGAAAAACTTGTTGACCTTGCGGCCCACTGCTGCAACTGCCTCAGTGCTAAGCTCCCTCTGAAGCCTAGATGTAAAAAATCAATTAAAAATATTTTTACCCCTTTATTGTACATCTAGTCGGCCAAAATTGCATCTCTAACCAGTGGCAACATTTATCGAAAAAAGCGATAGATTTGCTTTTCAATCGCTTTTACGCGCGTTTTGCGACGAAAAACTGTCGTGGATGCAAAAGAAAAGCATCCCTGCCCTGTACATTGTTGTACGGGAGGAATGCTCTCGTCAGAAACGACACCTTGGTAATCGAAAAATCGCACGTCTTTTATCTTGAATTTGTACCTTATCAGAAATGACACCTTCTCAATCACGATGATTTCAAGTCGATTAGATCTTTTTTGGGAAAGACTTATCAAAAATGGCACCTTATCAATCGAGTACCGCTTGATCTGGGACAGCTCATCTGGGAAAAGACTTATCAAAAATGACACCTTATCAATCAACGTTCCAGCCCAGCTCTAGCGTCCTTCCGGGAAAAGACTTATCAAAAATGACACCTTATCAATCCGTCTAATTGTAATCTATTTCTAATGTTTTGGCAAGGGCCAAACAAAAAACAGCCTCCCCTGC
>NZ_JBUBHO010000014.1:0-5515 GCF_057197965.1 Lactobacillus sp. WILCCON 0149 | reverse complement strand
TACGCTTAAAAACCAGCCCATACTACGCTTACGTTAAACTCGATTGATCCTTCGTATGTTTCATTTGCGTATGCTGTACCTGTTATTGTTGCGGTATATTCTGAAGTTGACGATAGCTTATTTATTGAGTTGCGCCATATTATGTCGCTTGGCTGAGTCGTGGTCAATTTCAAGGTGTGGTTTTTATTAGTGGTGCTTGTTAGGTCATTTGTTTTGATGCTGATATCAGCGGTATCAATCCAAAGATTACTGCCCCAGTCCCCGATACTAGTGACCTGATCTATGCTGTAACTGACTGTATACTTTACAGATTGATTAACAGTTGTTGTTTTATCTGTTATAAGTTTGTGCAAGATTATCTTGGTAGGTATGGTGACGATGATCTGACTATCGTCACCATAGTCCGAATAACTAGCGGCTGATCGCCGCGGAATAGCCGCTTTATTAATCTTCGTTGCTTTGGCTAATGATTCATATTCAGTCACTACTTTAGCCGCTGTTTTTTTGGTGAGTGAAGAATTTAATGAACTCGGTTCGTCATTGATCTTTCGCTCATTGTCTAATTCATTGCTAGCACTTGATGCAGCGTCTTGATCTTCATTTGTATTTGTTTCACTATCCGATCTCTGTTCACTGCCCGAATCAGTACTATCGATATTTGCAGCTTCTATTTGACTGTCTGAGACATTTGTTTCATCTGTTGTTTGATTTTGTTGGCTGTCTTCTGCTGTAGCAGAAGTTTCTGATGATTGAGAACCGCCCGCTTTCCCCTTTTCTTTTTGCGAACCATTATTATTCGTTAGATATTCATCTGGGTTAAATGTTAATTTTGAGCATTCTTTAAATACATCGGTCATATCTGTTCCATCATTGACATTCCAATCATTAATGCCAACTACGGTCGTTAATGAACTATCTTGGCTAAACATATCCCGCATTGACGTAGTTTTGCTAAAATCCATCCCGGTTGAATCAATCGTTGTACACTTCGTCATGTTGCTGAACATATTGGTACAATCAGCGGGCATGACAATTTTGCCAAGCACCTTGACAGCTGTAACCGTGCTTTTTGAATCAGCCCAAGGCACATCGCTTCCAGCTGCCCCTGTGCTGGTATTTTTGCCGTCTTCAGGCTCAATCCAGAGTACACCGTTAGTGTCAATCCCCCAGCGGCACGTACCCCAGGTCTTCCAATCGGTTATACCTGAATCACTGTTTGTACTATCAGCAGCTCTTACTGTCTGCGGAAACGGTTTTGGCAGGAATGCCTTGCTTGTGACCTTAAGTACGCCAAGCAGAGTAAGTACACTAATGCACAGCACTCCAACTAGAGCTATTTTCCTCCAATTGTGTTTGCTAGTTGGAAAGCCCGGGAATCCACCTGCTTTAGCAGTGGATTGGCAGGGCTTTCCGTGGCTTGCTTTCCGTGGCTTGCTTTCCGTGGCTTGCTTTCCGTGGCTTGCTTTCCGTGGCTTGCTTTCCGTGGCTTGCTTTCCGTGGCTTGCTTTCCGTGGCTTGCTTTCCGTGGCTTGCTTTCCGTGTTTATGCATGTGACCTCGCTCCTTTTCTTTTACTCAGCTATCTATCTGAGCGCGCCCATTACTTGACTTGCAAAGTGAACGTAAAGCGAGCCGGATTTGCAAGTTCATGGGTCTTGCGGGTAACACCCGTCCAAAGCACCTGGGCCTTGTACTTGCCCTTAGGGATATCTCTGTCGATTGTTACGCTGTTGATCTGGTATCCCGGCTTCAGCATGTGCTTAAAGCCTGTTACGTTCCCTTGCTTATCGTAGCTGATAGGATTATAGACGCATTCGGTATTTGAGAATTTGTTGTCCTTGTTTAAGTCAACATAGATATGAGCTGCGGCATCAATATTGTTTTCAGCCTTGTAGCTCATGCCATTGTTGTTCTTTAAGTACGTGTACTTCGGAAGAAATAGCGTGATTTTTTGTTGGCGCTGGTTTGCCTTCCAAACGACGTTCTCTGCTACCGAACCGTAGCTTGAATATTCCAGGACTGCTTTATTTTCCTTATTCTTCTTTTGCCCCTGGTTGGTCGTGTAGTCAAATACATCATGAGGATTCATTCCAGTAGATTTCCAAAAACACAGACCAAGCAAAAGCAGAGCCAGTAAAGCCAGCAGTGCAATGAGCCATTTGCGTGTTTTTGCTACGATAACGTAGCCACCATCCACTTTGGCCCAGCCTACTTTACGAGTAAAAATAAACTTCTTATCTTTCCCATTATCCTTTTTGAGGGGCTTTATTGGAAAATACTTGTCTTGATTATCCGGAATAGTCGCAATTTCGGAATTCTTCAGTTGTTCAGTTTCATCTTTTGTATTCTTGAAACGTTTCGAGAAGTGAATCCAACCTAATTTGAGCTGGTCTTCCGGAACGAAATCATCACATTTTGCAACGTACAGTTCTTGGCCTAAAAGTTTGATTTTCTTTTCTGCCTTGTCACTCCATTGCGTCAAATTGATTTTTCTATCCATTTGTTTGCGTGTGCGGGAACCTAAAATATGTTTTAGGAAGGAGCGCACTTTTCTCCTCTCTTTTAATAAAAAAATCCGCCCTTGATCGGGCGGATTTCTGATAGTGCAGACTACTTGGCTACCAGAGTTGCAGTGTAAGCAACGGTACCAGTGTAAGTGCCAGAAGTCTTTGCTTCACCAGACAGCTTGATAGTGTCCGTAGCATCCGTCCCCAGCAAAGCAACGCCGTCAGCTGCCAATGAGCCGTAAGTTTCATCAGATGACCAGTCGGTCTTGCCTTGCGTAGTAGTTTCCTTGAAGGAGTCGCTGCCAGCTGCGTTGGTGATATCCTTATTAGTTTCGGCAACCAGATGAACCTTCTTATCGCCTGGAATGGACCCACGCACGTTTACCGTGTAGTTATCAGTAGTGTTGACAGTACCCGCCTTGAGACCAGTGTGCTTAATCAGCGTTGGGATAGTGACAATAAAAGTACCAGCATCGTGGTTCCCGTTGTCGCCTGGGTTAGTTGGATCCTTACCTGGGTCTTCCCAACCACCAGTAGTGTCGTACTCAATATGAATTGAGCCATCATGCTGAGTATCGCTAGCAACGGTGGCCTTGGTAGTGGCATCACCCCACTTAGACGTCTTTGAATTGTACTCTTGGTAGTTGTCTTGGACGCCATCGGTTGCAGCGCTTGCTACTGCAGGAGCTGCCATAGTCAACACGGCTGCGGCCGTTGAAACGGCCATCATAATCTTGGTCTTTAACATTTTTGCACCTTACCTTTACAGTTTTACTATAATCTATTCAGCTAAGCGCCTATCGCTTAACTATGGACATTGTACATAGTGTTTAAAAGAAATAGTAAAACGCTTATTTTGCTACAAAAATGCAAAGAAAAAGCCGCGCAAGAAGCGCGGCTTTGTTTAGAAAAGAGAGTCAATGTCTCCATCCATAATTGAAAAATCGAAAAATTATTATTGGGTTAGTTGGACAAGAATAGGAAAAATTCCTTCCTAACAACTGCAATTATAACACAAGCCGTAGCTAACGCCAAAAAACGCAAATAGAAAAGCCTTGCGGTTTAGGCAAGGCTTTTCTGGGCAAATGCTGTATTTTTTGGAATGTGTTTTACTTAGTTTTTTAGACTATTAGAGCTATCGGTTCAAAAATTGAAGTATGCTTGTTATCGCTATTTGACGCTATCCTTCAAGGCCTTGCCTGGCTTAAATGCAGGAATCTTGCTTGCAGGAATTTCAATTTCATCACCAGTTTGTGGGTTGCGACCTTTGCGAGCTGCACGTTCACGTACTTCAAAAGTACCAAAGCCAATCAGTTGTACCTTTTCACCTTTGGCGAGTGCTTCTTCAATTGCAGCAAAAGTAGCGTCAACTACTTTAACAGCATCCTTCTTGCTGATTTCAGCTTTCTTACTTACGGCTGATACGAGTTCAGTCTTGTTCATAGATTTTTCCTCCTAAAAAAGTTTAGTCATGCGTCATATTTGCTTGACAATGGTTATTATAGCAAAGGCTGAAGCGCTTTGCAGAATCCCACTTTCTTTTGCAAAAATGGTACAATTTTGGCAAAAGAATGGCGAAAGGAAAAAATATGGACCAAGATTACATTGATCAGCTTCTTAGCAGTTTTAAGCGTATTGAGGACGAAAGAGCCATTGTTGATGAAGTACTGGCGGACCTTGATGAAAAGCATCGTGAAGGCTTAGAAGACCCTCAGAAGGCTATTGTCGGCTTTGACATCAGCAAGCTGGATACGCGCAGCTTCAAGCAGCAACACAATCGGTTTGATGAAACTTTCGTTGCCGATGAAGACGTCAGCTTTTTAGGAAACGACAAAAAAAGGCATGAATTCTTTCTTGAATTGGACAATCGAACTGAAACCAACAGCTCTAACGTCGACAAGATCATTAACTACATCAACTATGCTCGAAACAATCCAGAGTCTCAAATCCTAATGGAGATTGCCTATGCTGATGGAGCGGTTCCCACTAAAAAGATACCGACATTTAGTTTTATACCTCGGAAAATCAGCAATCTGACAGACAAGTTCATGCGTACTGCCATCACCAGTCCTAGAGGCAACAAGTACTATTTAGCTGCCCTTCTACAACAAACTCCGAATCTCTCTGTATCTATTTCCCAAGTTTCTGAAGCCCAATTTGATCCTGCTGAATTTTATCTAGAAAGCAATTTTAAAGAAGAAGCTTTAAAGACAATTGAAAAATACGTAGACTTCATCAATCACAATCAAGCATATGATTGGAGCTGCTCTTTTGAATCTTCAAGCAAAGACATGTCGAAGTCATACAGGCAGATTGGAACCATTACCTACAGTCATAACTTAGAGTTTATCAAGTATACTCAGCCAGTTCTGCTTGGAAGTGAGCACGATCTTGATACGGTTATTGAGTTTCACTTGCGCTGCCTGCAGTCCCTTAACTCTGAGTTTCTTTCTGCCCCATGCGTAGTTTACCCCACCAGGGATCGCCCATTGTATGCCATAAGCTTGAGAGATGATGCCAATATGTTTGCATGGGCAAAGATCTGGAGCCCAAAGCTGCCAATTTTTATCCAGCCAACATATTCTTTGTCAGACAGCCAGCAGCTTAGAGACGACCTGCAGCTGATTGTCGATGAGTATTCGTCATCTATTTTCCGATACTTTACGACAGGAGGGCTAAACGCAAGCGATTTGAAGAACAACAAGGTCTATGAGCAATCTTTCCTGCCCTCAACCTCACGGAGAAGCTATAAAGACTTGAGAAAGCTAGCGAATGAACTTGGCAGTGAAAGATTCATCAAGCAATTGAAAATCGAAGAAGTTCCTATTTCTGTCTTTAAAGCATTGCTTAATCGAGGACCTATTGCTTTTAATCCATCACTGATTCAAGACCGACCATTTTTGAAATATGACCTGTACAAACCGACAGAATATCCCGCTGTTGCCAGCTGGATCTCTTATCCAAATTCAATTAATCCAGAATCAAGAGAAAAGCCTTTTTGTTAACAAT
>NZ_JBUBHO010000013.1:0-6997 GCF_057197965.1 Lactobacillus sp. WILCCON 0149 | reverse complement strand
TTTTGATGCCAAAAATTATAAAAGTTCTACGATTGTTTGGCAATGCAATCATCGCCTTATTACACGATGATCGTGATTTATGCCGGCTTTTTTGAACTGAAGTATCCCTAATAGGCTCAGTTGTTAGCTCGATCTTAATGCTATATATCTAATTTAGAAAACACTATGTTTATCGTGTAAATATCATACTTATATCATTGCATCCTGTAGCTACACCGTGATAAAATAAAGTAGCAGAAAAAGTAGGCAAATCAGAAAGGACGCAAAAAATGAAAGTAATAACTTTTGCGGCAATCAAAGGTGGTGTTGGAAAGACCACGCTGACCTTTAATTTTGGTGAATGGCTTGCTGACCGAGGGAAGAAAGTTCTTTTAATCGACAGCGACCATCAATGCAGTTTAACTCAGACTTATGATATCTTCAGAAAACCTTCTGAATCTTCACTCGCAACAATTTTTTTGGACCCCGAAGCAGATGTAGATATTCTCCATTTGAAGAATAATTTGGATTTGATTCCTGCAACAATGCAGTTGGATAAGGTTAACGAGGAATTGGCAACAAAATCCAATAAAAACTACCTCATGTACATGTGGATGAGAAACAACTTTGACAAGATCAAGGATTTTGACTATATCCTTATTGACTGTCACCCAGATTTCTCTACGCTGACGCAAAATATGATTTTAGTTTCCGACTTTGTTTTTAGTCCTCTTGAGCCATCAGAATATGGATTCATTTCCAAAGACAATCTGGATTTGAGAATGGAGCAGCTTCGTAAAGAAGCAATCAATGTTGTGACAGGCGAGAGCCTGGTTGATGCCAAGCTTAAATATCTCGGTAACAGAATCAAACATAACACGCGTTCATCAAGAGAATTTGTTTCTCAGATCAGCAAGGATGACAATACAATTGTTTTGATCCCTGAAAAAGAATTGTTCAACAAATCAACTCTTGCTCATGAACCGCTAGTTGAAATGGAAAAAGATCCTGCAATCAAAAATCGAAACCTGGCCTTCTTTAAAGAAATTGACCAGATCTTCGAAAAAATGGCATCTGTAAAATAACGTAGCAGCGTAGCTGAACACAAGCGAGGACTAAAATAATGTCAAATAAGAAAGAACACGAATTAGATGTCGCAAATCTCCAAATGATGCAGAATGATGGCAAGCTCAACGCTGATATAGACGTCCAAAAGTTTGCGGATGCAGTGGCGAAATGGCGGAAAAGCGATAATGCTTACGATAAGGCTTTGCTTGCTGAATACGGAAGAGATAAGGATTTGGACGAATTAGTTCGAAGCGATGACTGTACTGTTCGGGCAACTGTGGCTTACCGTAAAAGAGATAAGGACTTAGATATTCTTGTTCGTGATAGCAATTCTGGAGTTCGTGAAGCTGTTGCTATAGTTGGCCGAAAAGAAGATCTTGAGATTCTGGAAAATGATAACAACATGTACGTCCGGCAAACAGTAGAAAAAGTTAAGGCACAATCAAAATAGGAGGGTAAAATGTCATTTTCAAAACTGAACCAAAACTTAGATACTGGCAATTCCTTTACGAGCAAAAAAGAGCAGCTCAAGCAGACCTTGACTGACGACACGCCAGAAGTTATGCCCGTAACGGAAGTTGTACAGGAAAAGAATCCTAATGCATCATTTAAGCCATCAAGAGAAGACAAAAAAACTGTCTCCAAAAGCTTTACGTTGCAGAAGTACGTAATGCGGGAATTGGAACATGAAGCTGATCGTGAGGGTATGTCAGTTTCAAAGTTATTGACTGATATTCTAAGTGAAAGATATTTTGGTCGGACATACCACTAATTAAGCGCTCCACCGCTTAACAAGATGCTCGAAACAGGAAAGAAACAGGGAGGAAAAAGAAATGGATAACCAAAACAAACAAACTGCAAGCAAAACAACTGAGGCGCCAGAACCTAAATTTTGGAAAGGCGACACAGCTAATGCTTTTGCTGATGCTATTATCGGCGGGTTCCTCGTTGGCTTTGTGAACATGTTTTTCTTGCACTGGGGCTGTCACCCAGGCATTGTGACTATGGTAGTTGTTTTTCTGTTTGTCGGTACTAATCCAGCCTTCAAGGATATTCGAACGCCAGAGCAGCGCCAAAAGGATGCTGATGCGGCAATGCAGCGTATCCACGAAGAACACGTCAAGAAAGAAGTAAAAGCTGCAAAAGAACAAGCCAAAATGCAAGCGCAATCCGACAAGCTGGATACTCAACTCAAGAAAAATCAGCTGAAGATCCAAAAGCAGCAAATCAAGGAAATGAAGCATGCGATGAAATGTCCTCATTGTCATAGCACAAACGTGAAGCCGTTAGGCGTGCACCGCAAGGATTTTAGCCTTGGACGTGAGATCATGTTTGGCTACGGCTCAGGTACAAACGGGAAAGCAACTAAGAAAACCGATTTCGTCTGCATGAAATGCGGGAAGCGGTTTGTAAAATAATTTTTAGGCAAAAAATGCGACACCCTAGCCAATTGCTGGCATGGATGTCGCATTATTTTTTGGTAAGCCAAAACGTTAGTTAGGCGATCACGCAAGCGCTGATTCTTCGATTTGGCTTTGCTGAAGGTATGCTTTTATTTCTTTCCCTGCCCGAACAGCGGGGATCATAATAATCTTTTCGGCTAAATATTGTTTGGGTCTGTTTTCCCACTTGCGAGTTCTGGGAGTAGTCGTCCAGAAAATACGACCAATTTGACCTAGTACGATTTTTCTAGTAAACCGTTCGTCTGGCTTCTCCATAAAGAAATTGAAGATCGCTTGCTTAAAGGCGCTGATTACATATCTTATGACTTCTTTTTTAATGTCAGTTGCGTTGGCAATGGCCAATACAATTTCATTTTGAGTCCAACAAATTTCATCATAGTTAGGACTATTAGTTGGAAAAGTTGTCCGGGGACTGTCAAAATGCTTAATCTTTTTGAAATAGTGAGATTCCCAATTAGGAGAATTTCTAATCTTAAGCCATTTTTCTGGCACCGTCCGGCTTGAAGAAAAAAAGATGCCTGAAATATAGTAATTATGATGATTTGGGCAACCTTCATCTTTATCAAAAAGGGAAACCTTGGAGTCAAATTTGAACGTGCCCCATCCTCTGATCTTGACTTCTCGCTTGTCTTGATTGTTATTTTGATTAAGTAAGAAGTCCAGCAAAGTTTGATGATAGTGATACAGCACTTCTTCTACGATATCTTTGCTTATTTTTGCCATCTTGGCAGCAACAGAGGTTAATTGCTGCTTGGTCAATGTCTTGGTGGTTTTTGATGCCATATAGTCTTATCCCTATTTCTTTCTACGCAAATTTCAGAAGGGATTGTATCAAAAAAACAATTTTTTAAGACAAAACTAGCTTTTGTCACTCATTTTGGAATAGGGGGTAAGATTCACTTAGAAAATTGTTAATGATTTTTGTTAAACTACGAAAGGAAAGAAACTAATGACAATTTCTAAGAAAATCAATGGCATCTCTGCAGCTGTTCTGATGGGGCTGGCTAGTGGTATCGCAGTAAACACTGTTAACGTAGTTGCAGCTCACGCAGAAACTGCTGACACTACTACTGGCACTGGCAACACCACCACTGGTACTGACAACAAGACTACTACTGGTACTGGCAACACTACTACCAGCACTGACGGCAAGACTACTACTGGCACTGGCAACACCACTACCAGCACCGACGGCAAGACCACTACTGGCACTGGCAACACCACCACTGGTACTGACGGCAAGACCACTACTGGCACTGGCAACACCACTACCAGCACTGACGGCAAGACCACTACTGGCACTGGCAACACCACTACCAGCACTGACAGCAAGACCACTACTGGCACTGGCAACACTACTACCAACACCGGTAACTCAAATGTAACCACTGATACTGGCAACACCACTTCAACTTCTACTGGTGACACCAAGTCTAAGGTAGTTTCTTACGTTGATGAAACTGGTAAGGTTTTGGGTACTGGTAAGATCACTGTAACCACTAAGGGCACTCAAACTATCTACTCTGTAGACAAGACTATCCCAGCTGGCTACGCTCTGAAGAACCAAACTGATTTGGAAAGCTACCCAGACCAATTGACTGTCGTTCCTAGCGCAACTTCAACTGACACTACTTCAGCATCAGTTGCTAATGTAACCACTCCAGACTCAAGTGCAACTAAGGACACTGAAGGTACGGGCGCCGCTGCTAAGACTGACACTGATGCAAACAAGGATGCTGATGCTGATACCGACGCTGACGCAGATGCTGATGCAGACGCAGACGCAGACGCAAATGGCGACGAAACTGGTGATGAAGATGCTGACTCCGACAAGGACTCTGACAAGGATGCTAAGGACAGCGACAAGGATGGTGCAACTACTACCACCACTACTTCAACTCCAAGCACTTCAGGCACTGCTTCAACTGGTGACGGCACTTCATCTGCAACTTTGCCTCAAACTGGAAACGCACGCGTAGAAAAGAGCTCAGTATTGGGTGCTTCTCTGTTGGTAGCTACTATGACTGCAGCAGGCATCGCAAAGAAGAAGTTCCACTAATAACATAACCATCGTTAACAAATCACTTTCTCAAAAAGGCCATGTCCTATCCTAGGGCATGGCCTTTTTGCGTGCTTCTTGCGGAAAAACAAAAGAAAGTCGATTTCTTTGAAACAAGATGTACGATTTGCGTAGAAACGTTTATTTGGAAAGGACAAGAAAAAATGAGTTTTTCTAAGCAATTTAAGGCTTCGGCAGCGGTGCTGACTGGACTGTCTAGTGGGATTGCGATTACAACGCTCAATGTGACTTCCGCACACGCGGAAACCCAAAATGCAAAATCTACTGCTGAAGCATCGCAGGGGGTTACTAGTTTGACCAAAACGGTGCAATGCGTTAAGTATATCAACGTAAAAGGCAAAGTTGTTGGCACTGGCGAGATCACAGCGGAAGACAAGGTTGTTGATGGCAAGAAGGTGACGAACTATTCTCTCGACAACAGTATCCCTGCTGGTTACAAACTGAAAGATGGCCAAGATCTAAAGCAGAAACGCTGAGCGTAAAGGGCATGCTCATGAGCCACCGGGTTTCAAAAGGAGTCCATCGTGCCATGTTTGGCCGCTTTAAGTCAATTCTTGAGTACAAGTGCAAGTGGCATGGCTGCGAGCTTGTCATGGCGGACAGATTGTATCCGTCAACTCAACGCTGTGCAGCGTGTGGCAACGTCAAGAAGGGCGATGACAAGCTCACCCTTTACGGCAACAAGAAGCATGGCACCAAGCACAATGAATACGTGTGCTACAACGAAAAATGCCCGAACTACAACAAAGTCGTAGATCGAGACAGAAATGCGATGATGAATCTTACATTTTTGATTGATCATCCAGAGCTCAACAGAGCAATATAAACTAAAGGAACAGACCGTCGAGAGACAGCCTACGGGCAGGCCCTGTCCATGGCGAGACTCTTGTTATGGCGGAGATCTCGCGAAAAAATGTCGGCTTAGACGCGTAAGACCGCACGCCTCAGTGCAGGCATCTTCGGATGTTGCGGCAGCTTCGCCCAGCGCTATGTCATGGAAACGTGTCATGGCGCAGAGCCGATGAGAAAAACGAAAGAACTGTCTACGGACAGTTCAAAAAATTGTGACCGAAACGACCAGAGTCATTCTGATCGGGCGCCGATCCTTAACATCGGCGATCCAAGGCATTGATTCTCAATTGAGTCAAGGCCTTGAGGCCATAATGTAGTGATGGTATCAGTCACACATTGTCACACGTTTTTTAGGTGCAGTAGTGCAAACTCCGAAAAGAATAAGTCAACTTCTGAGAATTCAGACGAACACAGCAGCTTAGAAAAAGATTCTGAGTCGAATGAGAATTCCTCGGTCGACGATGAAGATGCCGATGTAGATCCCAACGAAGAAGAAAACAAGGATAAGGATGACAGCGCTGGTCAAGATGAAAGCAAAAAAGCAGTCACGACAACAACTACAGCGACGGCTCCGGATTCGTCAGAAGCGGATCCCTCAAATAACGCTGGCTCTGCATCTAACACGCTGCCGCAAACAGGCAATGTACGCACAAAAGGCAGCCTGGCAGTAGGTGCAGGCTTGCTTGCAGTATCAATGATCGCGGCAGGCATCGCAAAAAAGAAACTCAACTAAAATAATAAGGCCTCGCTTCAGCTGAAGTGGGCCTTTTTTTGCGGTACATCCCCTACAGCAGCAGTTAACACCGCTGTGGCTACTAGCGTTGGAAGCTGTGTAAGTGACAGGGGGACACCATGTCAGTGTAGGGGGACGTCATGTCAGTGCAGGACGAAGCCGTGTCAGCAGGGGGACATCATGTCAGTGTAGGGGGACGTCATGTCAGTGCGGGACGAAGCCGTGTCAGCAGGGGGACATCATGTCAGTGTAGGGGGACGTCATGTCAGTGCAGGACGAAGCCGTGTCAGCAGGGGGACACCATGTCAGTGTAGGGGGACGTCATGTCAGTGCAGGACGAAGCCGTGTCAGCAGGGGGACACCATGTCAGTGTAGGGGGACGTCATGTCAGTGCGGGACGAAGCCGTGTCAGCAGGGGGACATCATGTCAGTGTAGGGGGACGTCATGTCAGTAGAAACTAAGGTGAGCCACCAAAAAATGTGGCAAAACGTAGGAACAAGTAGGAAAATGTAGTAAAGCCACAGGCAATCTGCGTCCGAAAACTGACATAATGTCCCCCTACGTTGCTAATCTTTGGCTAAAACAATTATTTTTTGGTAGAATAACTATTGCAAAGCGTTCCAAACAAACCGCTTTGCGATAACTTTTCGCAACGATGAAAGCACGGCCCCAAAGGTTGTCAGACCCAAGCTTTCCGCGTCTGGTGCTTAGTCGACAGATGATATTATTTTGCTTTTCTTTGGGGCAATTTGTGATCAAAAAGCAGCATCCCTCCCATGGATAAATTCGTGGGGCAGGGGAGGCTGTTTTTTGTTTGGCCC
>NZ_JBUBHO010000012.1:0-9692 GCF_057197965.1 Lactobacillus sp. WILCCON 0149 | reverse complement strand
AGGCTATCTACTTGGAGTCAGCTGTCACTGTGCTGGGTGCCCCCGGTTCCTGCGACTTTAATCATGGGAGAATCAATTTTACCTTGAGTCATAATCGTTACGAAAACGATAAATCGTTGCAATCAAAGCGCATCGATTATCAGAATCGTCGCGCAACGATTGTCATGAAAAAAGATAATCATCGCACAAAGAATCTATCAACGAGCAAATGTGTAGCCACGAATAATTAATACAATCTTTCTTGCCAAAGTAAATAAACCAAACACGGGGATGCTGGAGATTCTTTCCTAAAAATGTTCGTTGATTTTTATAACTTTGTTTATTCTGCGGCAAAGATCGCCTTGCTCAGGCCCAGAAATTTCGGGCTTTTCCCGCTTTTTTAACGAAAAATAGTAAATGCTCTCCTTTCTTCAAACATATCTACAATTAACTTAGTTGGAAATCCATCCAAGATGCGGATATTAAATATCCATTAGTGTTTTGTTCCAACTTTAATTTTGTTAAAACAATCAAATTTCTAATCTAGGAAAGGATGTAAGGAATGAGTAAACAGAAATTTGAAGAAATTGCTGAACGCACGCCACACTACGGCTTCCGGAAGCTGTCTGTCGGCATGGCTTCTGTGTTGTTGTCTACCACGCTGTGGGTTGGCAATCAAGGCCAAGCACACGCCGCAACTGGCAGTACTGAAGCAAATGGTTCTGAAGGTGAAAACGAGAACCAAGAGAAGAATGCTGTAGCAACGAGCAGTGGGGTTGTAGTACAGAAGTCTGACAGCTCAGAAGCAAGCAGTCAGACTTCCAATCAAGCGGCTGATGGAAAGCAAGCCAGCGATGGCCAAGCAGAAGTGCAGGATCAAACTGATTCTCAATCTGCAAGCGCTCAAGAAACTACTAGTGCTGCCAATGCTTCAAGTCAAAGCGACAAGGCAGGCGTCAATGCTTCAACTGATACTGCCAACAAGGCTCAAGATACAAATTCAGCTAACTCAAACAGCACCACTAGCAATGCAAACAGCACAAGCAGCGCCAACAACGCCAACAGCGCTGGGGATTCAGAAAAGAGCCAGTCTGTAGAGAAAAACTCTGCCAAGGCTGACTCCAATGCTAACGTTGATGCGGGTGTGAATGCGAATGCGGGGGATGCTGCTAAAGAAAAAGCTACTGATACTAGCAAGTCTGATCAAGCAAAACAGACTTCTGATCAGAAGAGCGAATCTAAGGCATCAGATAATGCCAGCGAGAAGTTGACCGATGCTGCTAATAAGACCGCATCAAATGTTTCCAGTTCTGCTGATTCAAATAATGAAACGGTTGCGTTTAACACGAACAAGGCAAATGGTGCCTACACTGAAGTAAGTCTTGCCAGCCTTGCACTTCCAACCTCTGAAACTGCAACGTCATTCAACACTTTGAACAGCGCGGCCAAGGCAGCGGCTAGTGCGAGACTGCTGGCTACGAGTTTAGCAGCCGCTCCAGCTACAAATGCTAACGTAAAGTTATATAAGGACGGCTTGGACTCAGTTGGTGCCTACCAATACGTTTTCAAAAACAAGTTTGTCAAGCCGACTATTTCTTCAACTGACAAGAATTGGAAAGTTTTGACAGATTCGGCAGGCAATTACATCGTTGCCTATACGCACTCATTCCATGGGGCAACTGATAGCGTTAAGCCGGGCAACGTCACGATTACGATTCCAGGAAAAGCTGAAGATGAAACAGGGACTTACCACGACGTTAAGATTACCCTGTCAAACATTACTTTCCAATCATTGGGATACAGAAACTCGAATTTAGGTGCCGCAAACGAAAGTCACTTGTACTATGGCAAGCCTGTAACTTGGTCAGTGCTTTCGATGAAAAAGAACAAGGATGGTAGTGGCACGACATGGCTCGACTCTGGCCTTGACACAAAAGTTACCAACGGCTTTGACAACACCCGTGACGGGAAGCTTAGCACTAAAATGGACGTGCACGTACAAATTGTTGGTGCCAAGGCAGGAACTACTGCTTTGATGTACTTCTACGACCTTGACCAGCCAGACAAATCTGATGGTACGGTACACAAAGAAGCAGATTTCAAAAAGTCAGACTATGTGCTTGCCAATGGTGATCCGAAAACCTACACTGAGCAAGTTAAGTTCCTCAGTGGCATGGTTGGAAATGCACATGCTAACAAAGACTCAACAGGCGTCCATGAGAAGAACAATACGTTCTACGGATTAGCTCCTTCGCCTGATGGCGGCGGCAAAGCCGGTGAGCAAGGGCAACACAACACAGAATTTGACCAACTGGTTTTAGCAACTGGTTCGTCATTCCACTGGGCTGGCTCTAACGCGGGGACCAGAATTTTCCAACACTACGGGTCATATGAAATTAAGCAAAAATTCATTGACAGTACGGGAAAGAGAATTTCAGCAGCAGATGCTCACGGCTCATATGCGGCTGCAGAGAAGGGTAAGCCAATGGATATGGTCTTTCCTAAGAACGACCGTAATGGCTCCGTAAGCAGCAATAAAGGCTACTACATCAAGAAGATCTTGATCGATGGCAAGACGTTCTTCGAAAACAAGACTGACAACAAGACCATTACTAGCCAGAAGTTTTCGTTCCCAAAAGTTACTGCTGACCACACTGTTGAAACCGAAATTGCAAAGATTCCGGATGCTCCAGCACCTGTTGTACAGAAAGCTACGGTTGTCTATCATGATGATACTGACAACAAGGATCTTGAATCTAAAGACTTAAGCGGCAACAGTGGCGCTGACAGTGGATACAACACCAAGGCTACGATTGATAAGTACAAAGCTGCGGGCTATGAGCTGGTAAGCGATGATACAAAAGGCTCGAGCATCGTGTTTGATAGTGACACAAGTGTGGATCAGACATATGCTGTACACTTGAAGCACACGCCGAGAACGCCGTCGACAATAAACGGTGCAGATACTGTTAATCGGACGATTACGTATGTCGTAAAAGGTGGAAAAGTAGCCGCACCTAGTGCCGTTCACGATAGTTTGAGTTTCTCAAAAACTGTTACTCTAGATGCTGTAACTGGTAAAACTTTATCTGAAGTATGGGAGGGCAACAAAGACTTTAGCGACATCGCAACGCCAAACATTCCAGGCTACAAGGCAGACATCAGCGTAGTGTCCAACAAGAACATTGCCCATGACGCGGCCGACATCAATGTCGTGGTAACCTACACGCCGGAAACCCAGAACGTGTACGTCATCTATCATGACGATACGGACAACAAGGATTTGAAGCAGGACAAGATGTGGGGCGACAGCAACACCACGGTCGGCATGGACTCAGGCTCTGGCTGGCATGCCTACACGACAGGCGACAGCATCAAGGACTACCAGAGCAAGGGCTACGTCCTTGTCAGCGATGACACTGGCGGCAACCAGCTTACCTTTGACAGCGACTCAAGCAAGGACCAGTATTTCACGGTCCACCTCAAGCACGGCACCTACACCAAGGACGTTACGGATGACGTTGCCCGCACGGTCGAATACAAGATCATCGGCGGCAACCACCAGGCACCGTCACCGGTAAACGACAGCCTGCACTTCACTGGCAAGCAGACGATTGACTCGGTAAATCAGAAGGTGCTGAAGACTGACTGGTCAGCCAACCAGGACTTCAAAGACGTCAACACGCCAGAAATTCAAGGCTACACTCCAGACCGCAAGGTAGTATCCAACAAGAACATCGCCCACGATGCCGCGGACATTCATGAGCTGGTAACCTACAAGGCAGACAACCAGGTAGTTCACATTGCCTACCATGACGACACGTCTGGCGAAGACCTCAAGTCTGACACCTTGAACGGTGAAAGCGACACGACAGTCTACACCAGCGAAGGGGGCTGGCATCCGTATACGACCACTGCCAACATCACGCACTACCAGGACAACGGCTATGCTTTAGTCAGCGACGATACCGGCGGCAAGCAGATCACCTTTGACCACGTGACGGGCACTGACCAGTACTTCGTGGTTCACCTCAAGCACACCTACACGACTGTGACTGAAAAGACGCCAGGCGATCCAGGCAAGCCGATCAACAAGGACCCGAACGGTGCCAAGTATCCGTCAGAAACCGACAAGGCAAGCCTGGGCAGAGACGTCAACCGGACGATCAACTACACGATGAAGGACGGGTCAAAAGCCCCAGACAGCGTGAAGGACAAGCTGCACTTCACGCTTGAGAAGACGATTGACAAGGTAACGGGGAAGGTAGTCAAGTCAGAATGGTCTCCAAACCAGGACTTCAAGGATGTTGAAAGCCCGGCAGTCAAGGGCTACACCCCAGACCGGAAGGTAGTGTCTGACAAGGACATTCCTTACAGCAGCGACGACATCGTAGAAAAGGTCGTCTACACCCCAGACCCGCAGAAGGCCAAGGTTATCTACGTCGATCAAACAACGGGCAAGACCTTGAAGACCGATGACCTTAACGGGGTAACCAACGGCAAGTCCGGCTACACTACCGGCAAGTCGATCCAGGACTACGAGGACAACGGCTATGCCCTGGTCAGCGACGAAACCAGTGGCAAGGAAATCATCTTTGACGATGACGATGCCAAGGATCAAACCTACAAGGTAGTCTTGAAGCACACCTACACGACTGTAACTGAAGAAAAGCCAGGCAAGCCAGGTGAAGCCATGAACAAGAATCCGGACGGGACCAAGTATCCGCCAGAAACTGACAAGGCAAGTCTTGGCAAGGACGTAAGAAGAACGATCACCTACCGGATGTCAGACGGCAGCCAGGCTCCTGGCCCAGTCGACAGCATTCTGCACTTCACGGCCCAGAAGACGATTGACAAGGTAACGGGCGAGATCATCTCTACCTCCTGGTCGCCAGCCCAAGACTACGATGACGTAGTAAGTCCAGAAGTCAAAGGCTACACTCCAGACCAGAAGGTGATCAGCGACAAGGGGATTACTCACGAGCACAGCGACATCCACGAGATCGTAACCTACGATCCAGATCCGCAGAAGGCCAAGGTAACCTACATTGACGACACGACCGGCAAGGTGATTACCTTCAGAGATTTGTCGGGCAAGTCCAACGGTCATTCTGGCTACACGACGGCAGAAGAGATCGCGGCACTTGAAGGGAAGGGATACAAGCTGGTAAGCGATGAAACCAATGGTCAGGAAGTCGTCTTCGATGATGATGACAGCGTTGATCAAAGCTACGTTGTCAAGCTTGCTCACCGGATTGACGATTCAACCGAAGATCACACCGCGACTCGCACGATTCGTCTGCACACTCCAGACGGCTTAAAGACGGTCAAGCAGGTCGGCCACGTTACTCGTGACGTCAAGACAGATGCCGTAACGGGTGAGAAGACCTACGGCGAATGGTCCAAGGACAAGTGGGATGAGTTCGATACTCCGGAAATCAAGGGCTACACTGCCAGTCTTGACAAGGTTCTGAAGGAGATCGTCGACGGCGATACCAAGGACAAGGTGGTCGACATCTACTACAAGAAGAAGGAAGCTCCAGCTCCTGCCAAGGAAGAGCCAAAGCAGGAAGAACCGGTCCAAACGCCAGCTCCAGCTCCAGCCCCACAAGCGTCCCTTCCGCAGACAGGCAACAAGGACAGCATCTTGATGCAGTCAGCGGGCATGTTTGCGACAGGGGCTTCTCTCTTGGCTACGGTCATCAACCGGAAGAAGAAATCAGAAGAATAGCAAGCATAGCGGCATCAGCCAGTAGAAACAGTTGATGCTCAAAAACGACTTTGAGATTTCTCAAGGTCGTTTTTTTGTGTCATAGCAGCCATAAAAGGAAATCTGAAATCAAGCTGCACAGTTGCTAAAATAGTAGATGGAAAATACAGATTGTAAAAGAGCAAAGGAGAAAAAGATGAAACTCGTAAAGATTGCGTCTGGCGTATCCGCATCAGTGGCACTGCTTGGCGCGGGTGGGGCGGCTTCAATGCCTCAAGCGCAAGTTCAAGCTGCTGTGAAGTATCAGATCCGCGTGTCTAAGAAAGCCTACGTTTACACTTCCAAAGGCAAGAAGACCAAGAAGTCCTATAAGAAGAATGCCAAGGTGACTGCATACGGCACCAAGTGGATCAAGGGCAAGCAGTACTATAGCTTGGGCAAGGGACGCTACATCCGGACCAGCAATGCAAAGAAAGTAGTACCTTGCTACAGTTATTCCACACAGACCAAGAAGATCACCCGGACGATCAAGATGTACCAGCCAAAAGGCGTCAAGAAGGTCATCCAGAACGCCTACATCAAGAGAAGCGTCAGAACCGACAACAAGACCAAGAAGAAGACCTACGGCAAGTGGAGCACGTCTTCTTGGAAGAAATACACCGTAGCGAAGGTATCTGGCTATACTGCAAGTCGGGCATCTGTGGGTGCCTACAAGGTGACCAGCAAGACCAAGAATCAGACTGTCAAGATTACCTACAAGGCGGTCAAGAAGAAGAACAAAAAAAGTCACCTACTAAGAAGACCGATGGCAAGCCTGCAACAAAGCCTTCTACAACACCGTCAAAGCCGGCTAACAGTGGATCATCCGGTTCTAATGGGAATTCTGGGTCTTCATTTTCAAGCAACAGCTCAAGCTCAAATAATCCCGGCAAGGGGGATGTAGGATCATCTGACAAGCCATCCAATAGCGGATCAAGCTTGTCTACCAATAATGGTGGCATGGCTGCGACCTACAAGCTTGAAGTAAAAGATGCGACTATCACCCCAGGAACTACTTATGATTCAACTGCATTTGAAATTAAGTATGCATCTACAAGTGTATGGGCACCTGTAGATGTCATTAAATCTATTTCTGTTGATACTGCTAAGGTTCCTTTTGCGGTGTCCTTCCCACTTGAATATGGTGTCTACAATTTAAAGGCAAGTCCAGCCACAGGGGATTCTGGTACTTATAGCGTTCCTGTTTCTGTTACTTACCAAGATGGTACGCAGACAACCTTTGCCGTGAAGATTACTGTGCCGACAATTAAAGTCTGGGACGAGAATACTAAGGCAAGTGCACGGGCTAAGATTTTGGATGTAATCAATGACTTTCGTTCCAAAGTAGGAGAGAATCCAGTGGCCTTGGATACAACGCCGGAATATCAAACATTCATGGATCAGCGAGCTGCAGAAAAGGCTAAAATATTTGCTGATACTGGAAATTTTGATCACTCTGGTACGTCTCTTATAGAAAAGTTTGGAGTATATTCCGGAGAAAATGTTGGTGCTACGACTATAAATGCCAGTGATTCTTTGAATGATCAAGTGTCTCAAGTTGCAACGTATGAACACAATGTCATTCAAGATGAAAAAGATGATTACGAAGCAATTTACATTCGCCATGAGCGAGACAATATTACAAATGTATCGCGTACCGTTGACCATTACAAGGCCTTTATTAATGGGAACTTTACTAAAGCTGTAATTGGCACAGGCACATATATTAAAGATGGTGTAGCATACACTGCTATTGTTATAGCTGATATAATAGCCGAAAAATAGTTAGTATTTTTCGGTTCTCGGTTCAATATAATGCTCATGCTACAAACACAGTAAATCAAAGCAAACCACAAGAAAAATTATAGGTATCAATATTCATTATACAGGTTAGGGAAAGGGGGCACACGAAAGTGTGGCCTCTTTCTTTTGCCTAATTTCAGTTGCCAACAGTTCTGCTTAGTACATGTGATCCTCGGTATTTGACTAAATCTGCTAACAGAATTATGTGTTTGCGCGTACAGTTGACACATACTCATGTAATATTTACAATATAGCTATTAAGTATATATTAATTGATAGGGGAGCAGACTTGAGCAATGGACAAAGAAACAAAAGGACTAGGGTTTCTTAACGATGCAGAAGCTAGTGAATACCAAATCAAGGCAGATAGAAATGGCGATGATAGTAGAGCTACTGCATTGATTTCAATGACTAAAAATGAGAAGCAGCGATTGACTGTCGTAGCAAAAGCACATGGCCTAAGCTTGTCCGCATTTTTGCGCCTTGCGGCTGACGAATACATCATTAAGCATGAATGGCAATGACTTTGCACCAATTATGCTTACTGTAACGCATGATCGTTATGAGGAATGTAAGAAAACTATCAAGGATGGTGAGAATTAGTGGACAAAGCAAGATACTCTGAACTGATCCAAGAGCAGTGCAAGGTTCTGCCAGATTACGTGAGCGAATTTGCCATAACCAAGCGTTCGTCTGTTAAAACCATGTATCAGTACGTATGTGAGATTAGGCGGTTCTTTGAATGGCTGATAGAGGCAGGCATCAGCAATACCTCAAGCACGAAGGGCATCAGCTTGGAAACTTTGGAGAAACTCCAGAAGCGAGACGTAGAGCTGTATATCGATTACCTGCAAAACAGAGTCAATTATCAGAATAAGTATGACAATCCAAGAACAATAAACAGATCGATCAATGCCTTGAGATCGCTCTTTAAGTTTCTAACAGTAACGTCTGAGAAGGATAACGGTGAGCCATATTTCTACCGCAATGTAATGCAGAAGGTTTCGGTATTGCCTGAATCTCAAACTTTGCAGTATCGTGCTCACCAAATTGAGTCAAAGATCTATAGTGGAGAGATCAAGCATGACTTTCTAGAGTTCCTTGAGAATGAGGATGGCTATGAAGCCAAACTGAAGTCAAATCGAGAGAAGGCTGCCTTTAAACGCGTAAAAGACCGCAATATTGCTATTATTGCTTTAATGCTGGGAACCGGCGTTAGAGTATCTGAAGCGGTAAATGTAAATATATCTGACTTGGACGTAGAGCGAGCTACTTTACAGATCTTACGTAAAGGTGGCCAACTGGACGCCGTTCCTATCGCAGAATGGTGTCTGCCGCACATGGAGGCCTATCTTCAAGACAGAAAGGCGATAGGAAAGTCGGTTAAGCCGTTATTTGTTTCGTTTTATGCGAAAGAATATCGTCGCTTGAGCGTTAAAGCAGTAGAAAACTTTATCGCAACATACTCTTCAGCATTTGGTCGGCCGATCACCCCGCACAAGCTGCGACACACTCTTGCTACTGAGTTGTATGAACAGACAAAAGATCTTGTTCTTGTTTCTCAGCAATTGGGCCAGCGGGGAACGTCAGCGACTAAGCTTTATACGCACGTTGGCGATGAAAAGCAAAGAAATGCATTAAATAAGATAAAGTAAGCAAAATATTTTTAGCAAGCAGCTAATATTTTGCTTCTACTTGCTTTTTGGTGCTAAAGCAAGTAGAATAAAAGCATAGAAAGAAGGCCGAGCACTGCGAATGCTCAGCCTTCTGATTGAGGTCGGTGACGACCATGTATTTAGTTGAAATAACAGTTAGTCGTCCTTGCGACGGCTTTTTTATGTTCCTTTTTGCGCTTCTTGCGCGGCTTTTGGCGGTGCAGCTTCTTGCGCAAGGTGTGAGTGCTATCAATCAGATTGCAGACATCATCAAGCAAGGAAACGCAATTCTTCAAGAGGCCATCCAGGTCCTTTGAAAAGCCATTAAGCCAGTGCACTGTAAGATACAGTGCAAGCAACAGACAAAGCAGAACGCTTGCCATTACGGCGGCTCCTTTCTGTCAAGATTAAGAAGGAGCCCGGACAAATTGCCCATAGGCATCACCTCTTTCGTGATGTGAAGGTCGCCACCGCTTACTCAATTACCTAAAATTATAACATATGTT
>NZ_JBUBHO010000011.1:0-9751 GCF_057197965.1 Lactobacillus sp. WILCCON 0149 | reverse complement strand
ACAAGGATTTAATACAAACGAAAGAAGGAGAAAAAATGAAAGCTGACAGCTTGCATTTGTTCGATTTTTTAGGAAAAGGGGGGGAATAGAAGCTTCCAAGAAAAAGGAAATGCTGGTTGGTGAACACATGATTTCCGAGTCTTTGGATATTACGGGCAAGAAGCCTGTACAAATTACAATTTGTGGTGATTCTTATTCAGTTGATGGAATATGTCTGGAAAGCAGATAGTAGAAACTATGAAAAAATCAAAGAAGACAAGGATCTCAGAGTTGCATTACTTACGTTTAACAGTCAGCGAGTTCCAGAAAAACTCAGCAATGGCATTTGGATAGAAACCAATTTCCCAGCCAACACAATACTTGCGATCATTTCAAAGATTGCAGATATCTGTGATATTTCCGATGAAGTATCTTACGCAGTAAAGTAAGAAAATAATAAAAAAGTCGTGTCTTTTGACACGGCTTTTTTAGATTTTAGCCTGCTGACAGTAACTACTTCATGGGTTGCCCACACTTAACGCAGAAATTAGCTTCTTTTGTGTTTTTTGCACCACACTTGCTGCAAAATACAGTTTCGCCCTCAGCATCTGAAGTAGAGTCACTGTCGTTGATAGCAGAAACAATCTTATTAGTATTTGCATTATTTGCTGAAATTGAGCGATCAATGTGGACGCGAGTATTTCTGTCATTATTGTACTTGGCAATTTCAGCGTTAACTGCTGATTCAAATGCTTGAATACGTTCACGTTCAAAGAATGGTACAGATACAACCCAGTCTTTGCCTTGAGCATTAAAGTAGAAGGAAGTCTTGATTGCTGACATTACAAGCAAGACACCCAAGGCTAACAGAAGAATTGCCCCGAAAGTTGAAGAGCTATCATGGAATGATGCAAGTCCTACAATCGCAATGATAACGCCAAGAGCAATACCGCCAATCTTAGTGTCAGTTGCAACGCCAACGTCGCTGACGCTTGATAATTGAATAGTGTGAGGTACTTTGCCAGTCGGAATAATGCCGAAGAATACTGTGTTAGGCATTTCTACGTGCAAGTTGTCTTGATCAACTGACATTTTTCCTTTGACCCAAAATCCTAACAAGCTGACTGAAAGATTGTCAATCTTGTTAGTTGATACAGAATTATTTTGTTTGCTTTGTTGTTCCATAAAAGCAATGCTCCTTTAGTAGATAATTTCTGGCGATATTCCGCCATTGACAAGAGTGATTTTAGTTCAATTTCCACTGAAAAAAATATTACTGTTTTTCTGCCATTTTTTGCAGAAGAAGGGGCTTTTCTTGTTTTTTATAAACTGTTCGTAAAATTTCAGTTTTAAGAAGTTCTGAATAGTAGTTTAGCGAAAGTGGAGCTTTTTGCTACTTTAGCACCGCATTTTAGCATTTTAGATTTTTAGAGAGTAGCCAGAAATCCGTTAGTTTTTTAGCTTACATCTTGAAAAGTATTTTTGAAAAACGAAATTCTGACAGCATTAAAAACTCAAGGTACAATAAAGGCATAAAGATAACTGTTGTGGCATCGACTCGTTGCCTAAATTCAACAGATTGGAGGGATAAAAATGTCAGATCATCATATTTCTGAAAGCGACGTTACTGGAGCATGGCTCGCATATTCGTTTGCTAAACATGTATCAAATAAGTCTCATGGGTACTCAAACCCATCAGCCTCTTTTGGGCAGGAATTATTTGGCTATTCCATTGGGCTTGCAACTATGTGCTACTTTGCAGCTTTTGCTGGCTTGTGTAGCATTAAATACTTCTGGTATGTCGTTCTCTTTCAAATTTTCGGTGTTATTTTATGGAACACTGTAGCGTATCTCTATAAAGACAGCTATAAGAGACAAGGAGAAAAATATCTTGATGATGAGGCTCGCAAAGAGCAACAGAAAAAGCAAGAGCGCAAGATGGCAATGATCAAGGAAGCCAAAGAAGCTCAGCAAGAAATTGATCGTCAAAAAAAGGCTCTTAACGAGGTCGTTTACAAGAACAGAGTAAAAAAATGGTAGGCTCTCCTCTTTTGTGTTAAGGATAGAAACAGTTCGTAAAACTTCATAAAATAAATCTTTTACGAACATTAGTTTGCGACCAAGTTGCATTTACTGTAGTTTTCTCGTATAATTAATGCGTACACGTTAATGATTCTCAATACATAGAGAATCCTCCATTGGTAGTCCTTGCTCTGCAAGGACTATTTTTTTGCCAAAAATAAGCACCATGGACTAACCACGGTGCTTATTTTGCTAAGCCATTTAACACTATGTAATAAATGCGTCTACCGCCTCACTTCTATTTTATCATGGATTTTTTAAAAGTTATGAGCTCTTGCGTTTCTTTGTCCACCTAAAATCATAGCGCCCTCCTTAGGACTTTCTCTGTCTGATTTTTTCTAGCAAATTTGCTACAAACTCGCCTTCTTCGTCTTCACTGATCTTTGCTAAATCAGCTTCAGCAACAATTTCTTCCAGCTCATCGCCAGAAATTTCACCTTGCTCAAGCAGAAAGAGCACGACCACTGACAATTTGTCCAGGTTCTTTGGCATTTCTTCGCCCATACTTTTGCCTCCTTAAAATTTGCTCTTCCCTGCCCGTCTCTGCTTTGGTGGCCTGCCGCTCTTGTTTTGATGCGAGTTCCAGTTTGGATCTTTTACCATTGCAACATGCCAAGTGCCTGAGTCAGAGATCTCTTCGAGGTGGAAGGCAGCTTCGTATTGATTTCCTGCTTTACTGGTCAGCTTCAATTTTCTGCTGTTCTTACCTGCAAGCATGTTCTTAATGTCGTTGTCAGTAAAGTTATTGCCAAAATAATCCTTGAAGACGACAAATTTACAATCATCGTTAGTACATCCATATAACGTTACTTGAGCATCCCTCTTCTTTGAAAAGAACGACTTCTTCACGACAAATCCGCCACAGGCTGGACATTTACCAAGAGAAACTTCTTTCTCTGTTTCTTGCTTTTGCTCTTTATAAAGTGGCAAAAGGGCTTTAGGATCCCAACTAGAATTAATTGTCTGCATTGACGACACTATCATATTCTCTGTATCTTGCACGAGTACTGAAGACTTGATCTCACCCTTGCCAATTTGATCATATTTTTCTTCCCATTCGGCTGTTAAAAGTGCGTTGCTAAAGTCAAGATTCTCGCAGATATGATTCATAATCCATCCGTTGGCAGTAATGTGTACGTAATCATCTTTGTCGGTGGTAATGTACTTCTTTTCTTCCAGGCTGGCGATGGCTTTGTCTCTAGTAGCTGACGTGCCAATACCCTTAGCTTTCTTGAGGATGTCAGCATATTTTTGATTTTCTACGTATTTGTACGCTTTTTCCATCAGCCCACCTTTGTCAAAGATGTCAATAGACTTCAATGGAGGTGCTGGCTTAGTTTTAGACTCACTGTTTAAAAGAATTAAAGGCACTTTGTCGCCTTTTTTAGCAGCTTTGGCCAAGTCTACGCTTATACTCTTTAAGTCGCTGTCAGCGGTTTTTTTTCGCTTTCTGGAAGACTTTTTAGCTGGCATAATAAATTCCTTGTAGCCTTTGTCAACTACGTAAGGAATATTAGTTGCCAGGGGAACGTCATTAGCCAAGATACCGATTCTCGTAGAAACGTATTTGTAAGGACTGACTACCAAAGAAATAGCACGACGGACAACCACTTCATACATCAACCTTTGATCGGCCGTAACGTTGCTCTCTGGCGTCATAATCTTTTCAGTAGGAATAATACCGAAGTGGGCTGCTTCTTGTCCTTTGGGTGCTAAGTAGCGCTTGAGCACCTTTTCAGGCATCCGCATCTTGGTCAGCTTGGTTTCAATACCTACTGCTTGAATGTAGTTTTCGTAATTGTCGTAAATATAGTCATACTGTTCTTCATCAATCTTTGAAGAGTCAGTTCTTGGGTAGGTTTGATATCCTTGATCATAGTTTTGCTGCATGACCTGGACCGTCTTTTCTTTTTTCCACCCGGCTACCCGAGCCATTTCGGCATAGAGTGAGCCTTTAGTAAAAGGTGGAGATGGCCATCCATACTTGGGTACTGATTCAATCAATCCTACTTTACCCCACATTTTAGGTTTTGTAAGTCCGTGCTCTTTGAGCATGCTGATGTACTGCTTTTTAGCATCCCCGCCCACACATCTTATCTTTGAGTTCAGCTGAATAGTGGTCCCAGCTATCTGTGTCTTTGCTTTAAGCTCATAGATAGGCTCTTCAACAAAGTTCCGTCTGGCCAGTTCGTAGTTGCAGCATAATGACAGCAAAGTAGTCAAAACTCTCCCAGCTGCGAAATTGCCTCTAATACCTATTAAGCGACATTTCTCGGTTACTAAGCGGCTGATGTTCATCCCTATCAGCCAGTCACTTTTAGCCCGCGCAACGGCTGCTTTAGCTTGTCTCCATGTTTCATCGATTGGATAGAGCTTCTTGAACATTTTAGCAACTGCCTTTTCATCTAAGGCGGCTGGATAAACGCGTCTCAGCTTCTTCTTCATCGCTCCTGGGCAAAAGCGCAGAATGTTGTAGCCAATAGCTGAGCCTTCAAAGTCATTGTCGGTTGCGATGATGACGGTGTCTGCAATAGATACTGCTTGCCTGATCTCGCTAAATACATCCTCACAGCCATCGCGCAGCCGATAATCGAATCTATCAGGGAAGATCGGAAGATTTGAAAGGTCACTTCTGTCTTTGTATTGGTCACCGTAGTGCTCGGGCTCTTCTAATTCAAACAAGTGCCCTCTGGCGGCAACAACAATGGTATTTGGGTCTAAGAACGTTTCCCCGCTTGCCTTGCGCTGCTTTCCTTTGAACTTGATTCCAAGTCCCTTCATGTAAGATCTTGCTTGATCTGGCTTTTCAGCCAGAATAACTGTAGTCACTATTATCACCTAATCCTTAGTAGAAGTTTGCTGATCTAACAAAAATTGGCATCGAAGAGCTGTACCCTACTAAACGATATTTCTTTCTCTTGATAGTATAAGTACCGCCGTAGGTGGTCACTCTAGAGCCTCTAGAGTAGTGCCAGCCCGTTCTGTAGCCGTACTTGGAGTAAATATATGACTTGCTCTTGAGAATCTTTTGAGTACCCGTTACGTTGATTGTTCTGATATAGGAGTTTTTACCAATCTGGTAGTATGCGTTCCCATTGATCCAACGAGTGCCGTAGCAGTTGACTCTCTGAAGTGCATTAACGTGTCTGCTGGTCTTCTTGCCGTATGCAGTATAAACACGAGAGTATGCCATTATCTTGCGCACTGTATAACTAGGCGCTTGCGTTACAGCACGCTTTGTAGAGCTTGATGGTACAGAAACGGATGCAGATGTCTTTCCAGACGTCTTTGGTACGGCTACTGAAGCCGATGTCTTCTGTGATGAAGACGAACTAGATGAAGAGCTTTGCACGTTTGAATTGCTGCTGGTACTGCTATTTCTATTGCTGCTAGTACCTGCTGATTGTCTGTTGTAGTAGTACTTGATCAAGGAATAAAACTCAGGCATTGAGTATCCCCATTGGTCGAAGTAGGTGTCTGGATCAACGTGATCAGTCCCACCCAAATAATTGGATACTTCATGGTGTGACCAAACAGTACCAGAACCGTTTGCCTTCGCTCTAGATGGCGTCAGTCCATATCTGTGGAGCATAGATGCAATCCAGCTAGCATCATTGGCAATGGATTTAATGAAACGTGAGCGAGAATTTACTCTGCATAACTCGATTTGGATAAAGCGGGTATTTGCCATTGCGCCTGCTCCCCATACGCCATAGTTTGTATCTGACAGCTGAATCAGCTCTTGATCGTCTACAACGGCATGTACGTACGTATAAGCCGTCTTCCAATTGCTGTTAAAATAACGGGCCTCTGCCCATGCAGATGCGTTTGGAGTAGCAGTTTCGTGGATGACAATCCCTTCTGGTCTACCTACCCCATTGCGATAGCCAAAGCGGCTCCAATACTTCTTTCCGTTAGCAACTGAATTGAACTGATTATATGTAATCCCTGCTTGTCTAAACAGGTCAGATGCTTGATAGACTGGAGAAATTGATACGTTTTCTGCTTCACTGTTAATAGATGCTGATGCAGGTTTTGCAGAGAAGATGCCAAAACCTGCTGCAAACACAGCAACAAGTGCTACACGGCCAATAAACTTGTACTTTGTCAAAATATCACCTCAAAAATCAAAATTTCTTTTCGGAAGAATTTTAACAAAATAAGTAAGCTTACCAGAATTTGCTATTTTTCGCTAATTTTCAATGCCAAATGTTCAAAAAATAACAAAGGAAAAGGCCATCATCTGAATGATGATGGCCCGAGGAAAAATTAAAATCAACTACCCCCGACCGAGGTTGGAGGTTTGCAACTAGCTAGCGTGGTCCAAGCAAACTCCCCGAAGGGAGTTCTCCCATAGCCAAGCCCGAAGGCTTACGCTGTCGCTTCTCAAGCATCCTTGGCGAACCTCAGATGCTCCCGCAGGCTGACTACTACGGCAGAACAGCACGTTGTACGCACTGCTCTAATTTGTTTGTTTCTTTGTTTTCTTGCCTTTGGCTTTCTTAGCATCTGTCGTGTCGTGCTTACTCTGATACGACGGATTAGGCACGCCGCTGACGTACATCGTTCCCAGCATTTGAATGTTCATTGCGGCTATGCGGTCGTCATTAGAGCGGTAGCCGCATCTGTCACAGATATACATGTGCAGCTCATGGTCTCGGTTTTCTTTCAAAATCCGCCCACACTTAGGACAGCGCTGACTGGTATAGTGAGCGTCTACCTCGACAACCTCGCTGCCATTCTGATGTGCCTTGTACTTGAGCTCCTCAAGCACAAAGAGAGTATCAGCTCCGTAGTGGTTGACGAGTGTCTTAGACAAGCAGTGATTGTAGTCGCTCATCCAGCGGTTCTCTCGTTGACCGATCTTGCGAATGCGTCTCTTTGAGTTTCTGGTATTTGTCATCTGCAGATGACGTCTCAGCTCTTTATAGTGCTGACGCTTTCTGGCAATCGTCTTCCCGTTGTGGAAGAAGGTTTTGCCTTTTTCGTCATAGCAGGTAACGATCTGGCGAAGGCCTCTGTCAACCCCAACTACATGACGAGTCTGCTCAATCTCGTAATCTGGAAAAGACTTGGTTGCGCTGATATGCATAAACCAGTGCTTGCCAGATCTAAGGATTTTGGCAGTGCCAAAAGTCCATTCGTCATCCAGATATTCTACCGAATATCTAACAATCAGAAAGGAGAAAGGCGTGCTCCTCCCTCGATTGAAATCGAAGGAGGAGCACGCTACATTTTAATGAAAAATAAAAAATGCGTGTCTTGGAAGTGTTGTTCTTTGAGAAAAAACAAAAGTTGCTTAGCAAGTCACGATGATATTGTACTTACTTTTCTTGTGTTTGACAAGAAAAAAGCCCTACCAAATTGGCAGGACTAGTTGCAAGTGCAAACTTGCTTTTTTGATGTTGTGTTATACGCATCAATTCAGTAGTTAGCACTTAAGTATAGCATGCAATCGAAAAAGGAAAAAGGCTTATTAGGCATTTTCCTGCAAAAAGTCCTTGATTGGCTTGGTCAAGTCAACCGCCAAAGCTAGCTGTAATTCGCTTAGCTGCGCTTCTTGACCAAAACGAAACATGCCACGCTTAGGCGGCTTCTTCTTCACTTTTGGCAAACTGTCTAGTTTAGGGAAGCAAGACTCGCTCGCCGAATAAGGATAATGGAATTTGAACCCTTTTTTACTTTAGGGAGTCTTACTTTGACATAGTACAGGTTGTAGTGGTCGGTATTGTTAGAATCTATGCACTTTTGGCATTGATCGATTTTCTTTTTGTTCTTCTCATAGAACTCAGCCGGAGTTGTTCCAAATCGTGAACGATCTTTGCGAAAGTCATCATAATGCTTATCGCACATGATGACGTTAATCGCATAATCCCCTGTAGGTATGTACGCAGAGAGCTTAACGTATTTTGGGTAATGCGTGTAAAAGAATCTTAGAAACTCATTTTTGAGATCATAGATCTTGCTTGCAGATTTGTAGACTTTCTTTAACTTATCGTATCTGAAACCATTGTATCGATGCTTATCGCTTTGCATAGCTTTAGCCACATGATTCAGCACCTTGGCTGCACTAAGTGCTGCAAACATTTTTTGTTCGATGATATTTGAGTTGGCCTTCTTGTAGTCTGCAAGTTTCTGATTCCATGATTTTTTGAGAATTTCTTCCTCGCGACGGGATCTAGCAATTGCCATTTTGCTTTTCCTTGTCTATCGATCCGTAAGCGCTTTGCAAAGACAACTAAAAAAGAGCCTTACCGATGCGGTAAGGCCAAATGCAAGCGCGATAACTAACATTTTTATATTTTTTACGCCATCTTTAGGTTAATTTACAATTTTTGGTTATATTTACACAGAAAAAATAAGAATAAAAAGTTGTAGGCAGAAAGGATGTTACCTACAACTTTAATTGTAGCATCTTCTAGGCACAAAAGCCATCTTCTTCTGCAAAAGAAAGATGGCTTGTGATCTAAAATGCTTATAAGAAAAATTGTACATCTAGCCGAACAAAATTGCATCCCCGAACAACAAACATTACTTCAGTAATCGTGAGCTCTGCTACATAGGCTACCTTCAATTTTGCCATCAGACAAAAAGTTGATCTTCTTCTTTGAGCTTTTCTAGCAGTTCATAACCTGACATTTTCTTTCTAAAGAATTCATTATATCGTTCAGAAACAGTTTTGTCATAATCAGCTATTTTTACCGCAAGACGCTGTAAGTCTTCTTCTTCGTCATATTCTATGTCGATATCCAAATGGAAGCGAGCAGGATCGTCATCGCGATAATAATAGTCAACAAAAATTTCTTGCCCGTTTGGCATGACGATCCAATAGCCCCAAACGATAAGAGACTCTCCTAGCATTCGATAGGCACAGATGTCAGCTTCTAGTTCCTTGATAATTGGACTTGCGTCAAAACTGTATTGCATGACTTTTTCCTTTCCTTCAGTTGATGCTAAGTATTAGAAGAACTATCTATATTGTAATTATATTGCAATTAAGCGTACATTCCTAGTTTTCTTCATAGTAGTAGTCATCTAGCTTATAAGTCGTTACCGGATGAATCTTCAGCTGGTACTTCTCAATCAAATCGGTTAAAGCTTGACCATCGATTAAGGTTACTGGCCGATCCCCTTGTACTCTATGGATTACAAGATTATATAAGGCTAACCACCTTGCTGCGCGTTTTGTAGGTTAGCATTCTTGTTGCTTATCTTTCAGCAACTGCAGGCACAGCATCCCTCATCTTCTTTTTCTTTTCGTTGGCTTTCTTCCAATGAGCTAAGCTGAAAAAAATTCTGACACGGCTCACAGCTGTATAATCGTGTCTCAGATATCTGTAGCATTCAATTAGCGATCGCTCGAGATGCTCTTCAGTCACAAATTGCGATCTGGTAAACAGGGTTCCGATCCATCTATGCTTCCAAAAAACTGACAAGATTTTGCCAGTCGTCATTTTTGCTTGACGCTTGTCATTGTATTGGCTGATGGGCACTGTAATGTAGCAACCTCTTAGTTTCCTAAAGCCGGATCTATCGCCATTCTTATAGTCCCAGTCAAGTGCATTTGCGATTTTCTTTGAGAGAAGAAAAATCTTTTTCTCACCATTTGGCAAAAGCACTTTAACGTGGATCATGCCCCGGTTCTTGTTTTCGCTCATATTTCAAGCCCCTTTTGTTTCTTTGTTGCGTT
>NZ_JBUBHO010000010.1:0-10287 GCF_057197965.1 Lactobacillus sp. WILCCON 0149 | reverse complement strand
CCAATTCATTTTTTAAAAAAGCTGCCAGATTGGCCTCCACGTACTTGCCCAGCACGTCAGTTTCCAGGTTGACCTGGCTTCCGACTTGTAGGCTGGCCAAATTTGTTTCATCTTGAGTGTGGGGGATCAAGCCAACTGAGAACCAGTCATCGCCAGTGTTCATCACCGTCAGGCTGGTCCCGTTAATCGCGACTGACCCTTGCGGGACGATCTGCTTTTTCAAGCGGTCCGGCAGGAAAAAGCGGAGTTCTAAGGCATTCTCGTTTTGCCGAATTCCTGTTACAGCAACCGTTTCATCAACGTGCCCGCTTACGATATGCCCTTCAAAGCGGCCACCTACCGGGACGCTGCGCTCCATGTTCACTTGGTCGCCCGCCTGCAGATTTTTGAAAGTCGTCTTGTCAAAAGTCTGCGGCATCATGGTTACCGTAAAGCTGTCTTTTGAAAAAGCCTCCACCGTCAGGCAGCAGCCGTTGACGGCGATTGAGTCGCCAATTTTTACCCCAGCCAGCTTTTCCGGGACCGTCTTGACCGTTAAAACGATCGTCTTGCCTTCCTGCTCCAGGCGCTGAATCCGGGCCTTGCCGCTTACCAAACCACTAAACATCCTTGATCCTCCCGTAGATTCTTACATCGTTGCCGACTTGCTCAGTTTGGACATCCTTTAAGTCCAGAGCTTCAGCCGGAACAGCTGCTTCAGTCCCCTGGCCCAAAAAGCGGGGAGCGACATAGCTGATCACGTCATTGACCAGGCCCGCAGCCAGCAGACTCTCTTGCAGCTGAGCGCCGCCTTCAGCGTAAATGCTCTGCACACCTTGGTCAGCCAGAATTTTGATGCTGGTCGAGATTTTTCCATCCGGCAGGGCAAAAATTCTGACATGCTCTGGAAAAGCCTGCTCCAAGAAAGCCGGATTTTCCGTCAAAATCCAGGTCTCAGCTCGTTTATCAGAAAATAAACGCAAATCCAAGTGATCAAGCAGCCGGCCCCGCCGGTCCAGCACAACTCTGACTGGCGGGTGAACCAGGTCCTCGCTGGTCAAAAGCAGAGGATCGTCGATGATCGCCGTTTCTGACCCAATCAAGACAGCCTGGTAACCAGCCCGTTCCTGGTGAACCCGGGTCCAGGCCTCAGCCCCAGTAATCGCGGTCCGCTCACCCTTTTTAGCCAGCATGTGGTCCAGGGTCACGGCCTGCTTCAAAGTCACGTAAGGCAGACCTGTTTGGTAAAAGTAGTTGTAGTGGTCATTCAGCTGACTTGCTTCTTTTGCTAAAAGACCAGTGCTTACTTCAAGACCTGCCTGCTTTAAAGCAGCGATACCCTTGCCCGTAACAAGAGAGTGGGGATCGGTCTCCCCGACCACCACCCGTTTGATCCCGCTATCAATAATCAGCTGGGTGCAGGGCGGCTGCTTGCCATAGTGGCAGCAAGGCTCTAAAGTCACGTAAATAGTGGAATTGGATAATTGTTCCGGAGTCAATTTGGAGATGGTATCACGTTCAGCATGGAAGCCGCCGTAACGGTGGTGGAAGCCAGTCGCCAGGACTTTGCCGTCCTTGACCAGGCAGCTGCCGACTCTTGGGTTGCGCCAGGTGGCATTGCCAGCCTTGCGGGCCACGGCAATCGCCAGACGCATGTAATCTTCATCTGATGCCATCCAATCACTCCTTTCATTGCACGAAAAAAGCCCCGAGGAAATCCTCGAGGCCTAATGATCGATATCAAAATTAAATAGTAGCATCGCCAAATAAGCGATACGACATGGCAAAAATTGTATCGTTCTGTCTCCCATCTAGACTTTAACTATCGGTACCCTCAATTGGGATTCAGCCGCATATAGCGGGTCGCGGACTTTACCGCCGGTCGGGAATTTCACCCTGCCCCGAAGAACATTATTCAATTCACATTTTTTATCTTACCTTCATGTGTAAGCACTGTCAAGCAGAAAACGATATTTTTTATCTAATCAGCCAGATTCATCACTATTGGATACAAATCAGGCATTTGATGAAGACTCAACCACTTTAATATATATAGGACATCCTGTCCTTCACCTGGCTCAGTACTGAATTTATCAGAGACTTCCGCGTTAAATGCTCTTTGGAAGTCCATTAGCGTCAAATCTGCAGTATTTTCAGCAGAATTAAGAACTTTAGCCGTAGCAAGAATTGCTTTTCCTTTAGCAGCTCCATCATGTATGCCGTAATTGTGCAAAACCAACGACATAGATACTGGATTATCGGTATCATCTTTTAAGTACAGCGCTATTTCATTCAAAATATCGTAAATCATGCTGAGATCATCGTTCATTTTAAAATACACCCAAAATAGAAAGCTTACGTTTTAGACTAAATTTAACCCAGCATCTGTTAAAAAGCAATAGAAACGAAAAAAGCAACGACCTAAGTCGCTGCTTTAATTACGGTCCATGCGGGATTTGAACCCGCGATCTCCTCCGTGACAGGGAGGCGAGATAGACCACTGCTCCAATGGACCATATGGAGGATACAGGGCTCGAACCTGTGACCCTCTGCTTGTAAGGCAGATGCTCTCCCAGCTGAGCTAATCCTCCGATGCACCCAGTAGGACTTGAACCTACAACCTTCTGATTCGTAGTCAGACACTCTATCCAGTTGCGCTATGGGTGCGCTGGAATATTCTGTTTGCTAACGCTGCTGCGTTAAGCGGAAGACGGGATTCGAACCCGCGACCCCCACCATGGCAAGGTGATGTTCTACCACTGAACTACTTCCGCATGTTCGCTTAATGCGAGATCGGGAAGACAGGATTTGAACCTGCGACCCCCTGGTCCCAAACCAGGTGCTCTACCAAACTGAGCCACTTCCCGGTACTCCGCCTGTCAGACTCGAACTGACGACATCCTGATTAACAGTCAAGCGCTCTACCAACTGAGCTAAGGCGGAATGTTGAGCGCGGCAGCTTCCTATCCTCGCAGGCAGTTTCCCACCAACTACTTTCGGCGTTAAGAAGCTTAACTGCTGTGTTCGGCATGGGAACAGGTGTATCCTTCTTGCCATTGCCACCGCACTCTCTTTGAGCTTGCACGCTCAAAACTGAATATCTCTTCCAAGTCAAAACCTTCATTGCTTCGCTCTTTTGGTCAAGTCCTCGACTGATTAGTACCGGTCCGCTCCAAAGCTCACGCTTCTTCCACTCCCGGCCTATCTACCTCATCGTCTCTGAGGTGTCTTACTTTCTTGAAGAAATGGGAAATCTCATCTTGAGGGGGGCTTCGCACTTAGATGCTTTCAGCGCTTATCCCGTCCGCACATAGCTACCCAGCGATGCCTTTGGCAAGACAACTGGTACACCAGCGGTGCGTCCATCCCGGTCCTCTCGTACTAAGGACAGCTCCTCTCAAATTTCCTGCGCCCACGACGGATAGGGACCGAACTGTCTCACGACGTTCTGAACCCAGCTCGCGTGCCGCTTTAATGGGCGAACAGCCCAACCCTTGGGACCGACTTCAGCCCCAGGATGCGACGAGCCGACATCGAGGTGCCAAACCTCCCCGTCGATGTGAACTCTTGGGGGAGATAAGCCTGTTATCCCCAGGGTAGCTTTTATCCGTTGAGTGATGGCCCTTCCATGCGGTACCACCAGATCACTAAGCCCTACTTTCGTACCTGCTCGAGTTGTCTCTCTCGCAGTCAAGCTCCCTTTTACCTTTACACTCTGCGAATGATTTCCAACCATTCTGAGGGAACCTTTGGGCGCCTCCGTTACACTTTAGGAGGCGACCGCCCCAGTCAAACTGCCCGTCAAACACTGTCCTCGGCCTGGATCACAGACCTGAGTTAGAGCATCCGTCAAGCAAGGGTAGTATCCCAACAGCGCCTCAGATAAGACTGGCGTCCTATCTTCTCCGGCTCCTACCTATCCTGTACATGCTTGACAGATACCCAATATTAAACTGCAGTAAAGCTCCATGGGGTCTTTCCGTCCTGTCGCGGGTAACCCGCATCTTCACGGGTATTATAATTTCACCGAGTCTCTCGTTGAGACAGTGCCCAAATCATTACACCTTTCGTGCAGGTCGGAACTTACCCGACAAGGAATTTCGCTACCTTAGGACCGTTATAGTTACGGCCGCCGTTTACTGGGGCTTCAATTCAAACCTTCGCTTGCGCTAAGCTCTCCTCTTAACCTTCCAGCACCGGGCAGGTGTCAGCACCTATACTTCATCTTACGATTTTGCAGATGCCTGTGTTTTTGATAAACAGTTGCTTGGGCCTTTTCACTGCGGCTGATCTTGCGACCAGCGCCCCTTCTCCCGAAGTTACGGGGCCATTTTGCCGAGTTCCTTAACGAGAGTTCTCTCGCTCACCTGAGGATACTCTCCTCGACTACCTGTGTCGGTTTGCGGTACGGGTGCACCGTCTCTGGCTAGAAGCTTTTCTCGGCAGTGTGACGTCGCAGCCTTCGCTACTTTAACTTCGCTCCTCATCACGCCTTGTCCTTATGAAAGCAAGCATTTGACTCGCTCTCAGACTTGACGCTTGAACGTGGTATCCAGCACCACGCGCTGCTAGCCTCCTGCGTCCCTCCATCGCTCATAACGATTCGGTGCAGTACAGGAATCTCAACCTGTTGTCCATCGACTACGCCTCTCGGCCTCGCCTTAGGTCCCGACTTACCCTGGGCGGACGAGCCTGCCCCAGGAAACCTTAGTCTTGCGGCGGACAGGATTCTCACCTGTCTTTCGTTACTCATACCGGCATTCTCACTTCTAGAAGCTCCACATGTCCTCTCGGTCATGCTTCACCGCCGCTAGAACGCTCTCCTACCACGTGCATAATGCACATCCACAGTTTCGGTATCATGCTTAGCCCCGGTAAATTTTCGGCGCGGCGTCACTCGACTAGTGAGCTATTACGCACTCTTTGAATGATGGCTGCTTCTGAGCCAACGTCCTAGTTGTCTGCGCAACTCCACATCCTTTTCCACTTAGCATGAATTTTGGGACCTTAACTGGTGATCTGGGCTGTTTCCCTTTCGACTACGGATCTTATCACTCGCAGTCTGACTCCCGCACATAAATGTCTGGAATTCGCAGTTTATCTGAATTCAGTAACCCTTGACGGGCCCCTAGTCCAAACAGAGCTCTACCTCCAGCATCCTCTTTGCGAGGCTAGCCCTAAAGCTATTTCGGAGAGAACCAGCTATCTCCAAGTTCGTTTGGAATTTCACCGCTACCCACAACTCATCCCCGCAATTTTCAACTTACGTGGGTTCGGTCCTCCAGCGCGTTTTACCGCGCCTTCAACCTGGTCATGGGTAGGTCACTTGGTTTCGGGTCTGCGTCAGCCAACTGCTCGCCCTCTTCAGACTCGCTTTCGCTGCGGCTCCGTCTTTTCTGACTTAACCTTGCTGACTAACGCAACTCGCCGGTTCATTCTACAAAAGGCACGCCATTACCCGTTAACGGGCTTTGACTACTTGTAGGCACACGGTTTCAGGTTCTCTTTCACTCCCCTCCCGGGGTTCTTTTCACCTTTCCCTCACGGTACTGGTTCACTATCGGTCACTGGTTAGTATTTAGCCTTGCGAGATGGTCCTCGCGGATTCAAACGGGATTTCACGTGTCCCGCCCTACTCAGGATACTGATAGGCCTTCTTTGGATTTCGCTTACGGGGCTCTCACCCTCTCTGGCGCGTCTTCCCAAACGCTTCTGCTATCCTCTGAAGTGCCACGTCTCAGTCCTACAACCCCGGCAGATAAATCTGCCGGTTTGGGCTCTTTCCTGTTCGCTCGCCGCTACTTGGGAAATCGATATTTCTTTCTCTTCCTGCAGCTACTTAGATGTTTCAGTTCACTGCGTGTTCCTTTCTTGTGCTATGTATTCACACAAGAATAGCATGTCTGCACATGCTGGGTTCCCCCATTCGGAGACCTCCGGATCAAAGCCTACTTACGGCTCCCCGAAGACTTTCGCGGTTAGTCGCGTCCTTCATCGGCTTCCAGTGCCAAGGCATTCACCGTGCGCCCTTCTTCACTTGACCTTGCAAGTCAGTTCTTTCGAACTCTCTCGGTCGCTTTGCAATGTTTTCATTGATCTCAATGATTCTCGGTTTTTTCTTGGAATTAAGATATTCAGTTTTCAACGTACAAGTGAGAGTTGATACTCTCAAAACTGAACAAAGTTTCTTTGCAGTGTGCTTCCGTAACTCACAATCGTCTATTAGTGTTCCCACTCTCTGATTGTGTGTCTTTCCTTAGAAAGGAGGTGATCCAGCCGCAGGTTCTCCTACGGCTACCTTGTTACGACTTCACCCCAGTCATCTGCCCTGCCTTAGGCGGCTGACTCCTAAAAGGTTATCCCACCGACTTTGGGCATTGCAGACTTCCATGGTGTGACGGGCGGTGTGTACAAGGCCCGGGAACGTATTCACCGCGGCGTGCTGATCCGCGATTACTAGCGATTCCAGCTTCGTGCAGGCGAGTTGCAGCCTGCAGTCCGAACTGAGAACAGCTTTAAGAGATCCGCTTGCCTTCACAGGTTCGCTTCTCGTTGTACTGCCCATTGTAGCACGTGTGTAGCCCAGGTCATAAGGGGCATGATGACTTGACGTCATCCCCACCTTCCTCCGGTTTGTCACCGGCAGTCTCTTTAGAGTGCCCAACTTAATGATGGCAACTAAAGACAAGGGTTGCGCTCGTTGCGGGACTTAACCCAACATCTCACGACACGAGCTGACGACAGCCATGCACCACCTGTCTCTGCGTCTCCGAAGAGAACCACCTATCTCTAGGTGTAGCGCAGGATGTCAAGACCTGGTAAGGTTCTTCGCGTTGCTTCGAATTAAACCACATGCTCCACCGCTTGTGCGGGCCCCCGTCAATTCCTTTGAGTTTCAACCTTGCGGTCGTACTCCCCAGGCGGAGCGCTTAATGCGTTTGCTGCGGCACTGAGAACCGGAAAGTCCCCAACACCTAGCGCTCATCGTTTACGGCATGGACTACCAGGGTATCTAATCCTGTTCGCTACCCATGCTTTCGAGCCTCAGCGTCAGTTGCAGACCAGAGAGCCGCCTTCGCCACTGGTGTTCTTCCATATATCTACGCATTCCACCGCTACACATGGAGTTCCACTCTCCTCTTCTGCACTCAAGAATGACAGTTTCCGATGCAGTTCCACGGTTGAGCCGTGGGCTTTCACATCAGACTTATCATTCCGCCTGCGCTCGCTTTACGCCCAATAAATCCGGACAACGCTTGCCACCTACGTATTACCGCGGCTGCTGGCACGTAGTTAGCCGTGACTTTCTGGTTGATTACCGTCAAATAAAGACCAGTTACTGCCTCTATCCTTCTTCACCAACAACAGAGCTTTACGATCCGAAAACCTTCTTCACTCACGCGGCGTTGCTCCATCAGACTTGCGTCCATTGTGGAAGATTCCCTACTGCTGCCTCCCGTAGGAGTTTGGGCCGTGTCTCAGTCCCAATGTGGCCGATCAGTCTCTCAACTCGGCTACGCATCATTGCCTTGGTAGGCCTTTACCCCACCAACTAGCTAATGCGCCGCGGGCTCATCCTAAAGTGACAGCTTGCGCCGCCTTTCAAACTTGAATCATGCGATTCATGTTGTTATCCGGTATTAGCACCTGTTTCCAAGTGGTATCCCAGTCTTTAGGGCAGATTGCCCACGTGTTACTCACCCATCCGCCGCTAGCGTCCAACAATTCATCCCGAAGGAATCTTTGAATTCAGCTCGCTCGACTTGCATGTATTAGGCACGCCGCCAGCGTTCGTCCTGAGCCAGGATCAAACTCTCAATTTGAAAATTGAGCCTTTTTAATCTGCTCCAGATTATTTGCTTGCGAATTGACTTCGCTTATTTGTTTGGATCAAACAATGTTTGACCCGCACACTGCGAAACTTTGTTCAGTTTTCAAAGTACCAACTTGCGTCAAGTGACGCAACGTTTTATATCTTACTCGCTTGTTTGATTCTTGTCAACAAGCTTTCGATATTTTCTTTTTCGTGTCTCCGGCGAATTCCTTCTTCGCCGCGGCAACAAATATTAGTATACTCGTTATTTTTGAAAGGTCAAATCAACCTTTTCATCCGGGTTATAGTAGGTACAGCCGGCAGAGTTGTAATAAAAGCAATTGAATCTGGTTGTGCTTTTGTTTTTGCTTTCGAGGAAAAATTATCTTTCTTAGAAAACATAGTTCGGATTACCGCCTTTTTTCCTGGGGAAAAAAGTCAAAACTTTTTATTTTTCTTCTAAAACAGGAAAAGGGCCCCGCGTCTCAACACTAACGCGAAGCCCCTTATGCCAATAATATTCAATTTTATTACAAACTGCCTGGCAAGCCGTCATTCTTGATCGGCCCAGCCGCCGTGTACAAACAGAACACCCTTGCGCGGAAGGCTTTCCCGCTAAAATGCGGCTGCTGCCTTAGCCTTGAGCTTGCTGACAGCAAACTGACAAATACGCCCTTTCAGGAGGCTCATTCATCAACCATCTTTTCTGTCATTCGCATACGCCCTTTCTTTAAGGTTCGTTACGATATTCGAAAGTACTTTCTCTACTTAGGATAATAGCACAAAAGTTAAGCGCTTGCAAGTTTTGGGGTTTAGCCGATTTTTTCCTGCAGGCTCATCATTTCCAGCAGGCTCTGGGCAGTCGCGCTCCCCTCGTTGCCAACCTTTAGGCCTGATCTTTGCAAGGCCTGGTCGATATTCTCCGTCGTCAGCATGCCAAAAGTTACCGGCACCTTGCCAGCCAGGTTCAACTCCATGACCGCGCTGGTTACGTTGTTGATGATCATCGCGTAGTGGTCGGTTTCGCCCTTGATCACCGCCCCCAAAGTCATGATCCCGTCATACTTGCCGGAATCGACCAGCTTTTTTGCCGTGAAGCCAATTTCAAAAGCCCCCGGCACCCAGTAAGTGTCAATATCTTCTTTCTTGATCCCAAACTTAAGCAAAGTCTCTGCCGCGCCGGTCGCCAGGCTCTTGGTTACCAGCTCGTTGAAGCGGGACACCACGATCGCTACCTTGCCGTGTACCTGCATAAAATCGCCTTGAATTACTGCCATCTTTTTCCCTCACTATAAACTGACTAACATGTGCTTGAAGCGGTCCCGCTTGGTTTCCAGATATCTGCGGTCCTCATCCGTCGCCGCCACTTCCAGGGGCAGGCGGTCTGTAATTTCCACCCCGGCCTCTTCCAATTGCTTGATCTTGTCTGGATTGTTCGTCAAAAGCTTAACCCGCTTGATCCCCAAATCCTTGATCATTCTGGCGGCCACGTCATACTTTCGCTCATCTGGAGCAAAGCCCAAAAGCAGGTTGGCGTCATAAGTATCATGCCCCTGGTCCTGCAAGGCATAAGCCCGGAGCTTGTTGGTCAGGCCGATTCCCCGTCCTTCTTGGTTGAGGTAGAGGATAACCCCGGTCCCTTTTTCTTCAATCCGCCGCATGGCCTGGTGGAGCTGGTGGCCGCAGTCGCAGCGCTTGGAGCCGAAGACGTCCCCGGTCAGGCACTTTGAGTGAATCCGCAGCATTACCGGCTCATTTTTAGCAATATCGCCTTTCTTAAGCACCAGGTTGCCATTGCCGTAATCCTTGATTTCAAAATTTCCGTAGTCAGTTGGCAAGTTTACGAATTCTGAGCGGCTACTCGCGAAACTTCTGCAGTACTCCTGCAGGTCGGCGATCGTGAAGTATGGCAGATCGTATTCCTTGGCGATTTCTTTCAGTTCCGGCCGGCGGGCCATGTGCCCGTCTTCTTTCAAGATTTCGCAGATGTAGGCCACTTCTGCTTCACCAGCCAGTCTGGCCAGGGTGACTGAAGCTTCCGTGTGCCCGTTTCTCTCCAAAACGCCCCCGTCCTTAGCGACCAGCGGGAAGCAGTGGCCTGGCTTGAAGAAGTCTTCCGGCTTAGAATCCGGGTCAGCCAAAGCCTTGATCGTGGTCGCTCGGTCGTAAGCTGAGATCCCTGTAGTCGTCGTCTTGTAGTCAACGCTGACGGTAAAAGCCGTCCCAAACGGGTCCGTGTTGTCCTGCCACATCTGTGGCAATTCCAGTCTTTCCGCGATCTCCCGGCCAATGCTGGTGCAGAGCAGGCCCCGGGCATGCTTGGTCATGAAGTTGATTTTTTCCGGAGTAACCTTGCTGCCCAAACCGATCATGTCCCCTTCGGCTTCCCGGTCTTCATCATCGGCCACGATTACCAGGCCGCCCTTCTTCATCCAGGCAATTGCATCTTGAATCTTTTTGACATCCATCTTTATTTCCTCGTGTTTTCTACTTGT
>NZ_JBUBHO010000009.1:0-11760 GCF_057197965.1 Lactobacillus sp. WILCCON 0149 | reverse complement strand
GTAAATAAAAAACGCCTTCATTTTTTTATTTACTGCTTGCCGATCAATTTCCGAAATTCGGTCTTGGCTTTGACTCCGTAAACGACAGGATCAGACATTTTCACGGTGGCAGCGGTAGCAGCGATTGGTACTGCGGACGCACCAATACCAAGTATTAGTATGGACAAAAAAGTTTTTGCGAAGAAAGGAGAGTTTTTTTAATGCAACTATCAAAATTCGCGAAGAAATTCGTGACCGTAAACTCAGTAGCCGTGCTTCTGTCAGCTGCCGCGATTCCAGTCTTGCATCCCCAAGCAGAAGCGCAATCAGGGGCACAAATAGTACATGCTGCCTCAGAAGATGATTCTGGCGTGTCTGAATGGAGCGACTGGGGGACTGTGAAGTGGGGCATCGATGGCAATGGCACACTGTGGATCAAGCCGCAGGAAGGCTCTACTGGATCTATTGGTGACGTATACGGCGAAATTTCCGGCGATACTATTAAAAATAGCACAATCCCTTGGCTTTCGAAGGCAGCTGATATTAAAAGCATCCGGTTGGAGGGTACGATCACTGGCTCTAACATGGCTTACTTGTTTGCTGGGCTGACCAACTGCAGCGACATCGACCTTACCAATCTGAAGACAGATTCTGCCGAATCTTTGCAAGCAATGTTTGCGGAAGACGTAAGCCTTGAAAAGATCACGGGGCTTGATAAATTCAATACCGGCAGCGTGACCGACATGTACGGCGTGTTTCAGAATTGTCCTAAGCTGACAGATGATACTGTCTCTGGCGTTGCTAAGTGGGATACATCGAAAGTAACCAAAATGCAGTTCATGTTCTATAACTGCAAGGCGTTAACGACTATTCCTGTAAGCGACTGGAACACTTCGTCAGTCACGTCTTTTTTCGGTACCTTTGACAATTGTTCCAACTTGACAACTCTGGATATATCTAAATGGGGCGTGTCTAAGTGTACAGAGTTTAAATACATGTTTTATAACGATTCCGCGCTCCAAACGCTAGACGTAAGCAACTGGAACACTGAGTCAGGGATGACGTTAAATGCTATGTTTTCTGGATGCTCATCTTTGACGACTCTGGACGTGTCAAATTGGAATACTGCTAGAGTTACAGACATGGGCTGGGTGTTCAGTGGTTGCAAATCATTGACATCTATCGCCGTAAACAATTGGGATACATCCAAAACGACAACTATGGCCGCAATGTTCAGCCGGTGTTCGCTGCTCGTCAATTTAGACGCGTCAAAATGGAATACTGCTAGGGTTACGAATATGGACTCCATGTTTGGCGAGTGCTCATCCCTTACCAGCTTAGATGTGTCAAAATGGGACACTTCCAGCGTTACGAATATGTATGCCATGTTTACTCAATGCTCATCGTTGGCTGATTTAGACGTATCAAAATGGGATACTGCTAACGTTACATCAATGTACGCCATGTTCAATCAATGCTCATCCCTAACATCGCTAGACCTATCTGCATGGTCGACAAAAAGCATTACGAACGTTGGAAGCAACAACACAAAGTATATCTTCTCTGGTGATAGCAAGTTATCCGAGCTGAAACTAGGTGAAGACTTCATCCTTAAAGGAGGAGAAGACTCCCTATCAGATCCTGCTAAAACAGGTGAGTATACAGGCCGCTGGTCGAAGACTGATGGGTCAAACGGCATGAGCGCAAAGGAAATGCTGGGCCTCACTGGTGAGGAGCATGATGCAAGCGGCAAGAGCTTAAATAAGACATTGGATGCTGTGGACCGGGCTGGTACATGGGTCTGGGAACGTGGTTATACCGTTACGGTAGATCCTAATGGCGGCACTGGCTCTACTAAAACCTATGTCGGTGCTCTTGGCAAGGATCAGACTTATGGTACTGACAGCGTGGGTATCTATATTGAAGACCCTGGCTATACCCGCAAGGCGTATGAAAGTACTGGCGCTGCTGATGCAAAGGACGGCGGCGGGGCCCAATATCAATACCCGTTTACATTGCAAACCAGCAGCGATAAGACCATCTACACTCAATGGAAATTCAATGGTCTCAAAATTTCCTACCATGCCAATGGCGGCAAGGGCACTATGAGCGATACGATCCTGGCTAAAGGTGACACAGCAACTCTGACGCAGAACAGCTTTACAAGAACAGGGTTCACCTTTGATGGATGGAACACATCTGCCCAAGGCAATGGCACCAGCTATAGCAACTCTCAGAGCATCACTCCGGATTCTGATCTGGACCTTTACGCTCAGTGGAAAGGTATCCCATATACGATCAAATTTGACGCAAATACGGGATCTGGCTCAATGGACGATGAAAGTCTCGTTTATGGGACTGCCAAGGCCATAAGCAAGAATATGTTCACTAAGAAGAGCTACGTCTTTAGCGGGTGGAACACCAAAAAAGACGGCAAGGGGACAGAATATGCTGATCAGCAAGAAGTATCAGATCTTTCCGCAAGCGGTCAGACAGTTACCCTTTACGCTCAATGGCACAAGGCTGATTGGAACAGCTCAGGGACTGACATCACCAAGACAAAGGAGGAGGGCGACAGCGATGCCGTTCACGATGCAGGGACGTATATCCTTACTATCCCGACAAAGATTTCAAAGAAGGGCATGCCCGTTGGCAATGTCGATGAATCTGTTTCTTACGACGTTAACGTGACTGGAAACATTCCAGAAGGCAATTACGTACACGTCAGTGCCGCCGCAAGCGATGGGCTGGTAGGCAGCAGCGGATCTTTAGATCTGGACGTAGCACAGGGAAAGAAGACCTGGAATGAAGAAGATGCCTATGGGACTGTCAATCCAGACGGCTCTCTCTCTGGTTCTACTGCTTCAGATACAGTTACGATTACTGGCACGTCAAAGAGCACTGACCAATATACAGGTCTGATAACCTATTCAGCTGTGATGAACGCTTCCGGCAAGGAACCAATTTCATCTAAGACAAGCTGGGGTTCATTCTCAATCTCAAGTCAAGACAAGAAGGCACTCGAGACCTATGAAAATTCCGGTCAGCTCGGCTTTACCGCTGGTACGACTCTGCACAGTGATTTGACTGGCGCAAGCTATCAGTGGGCCATCAACGGCACGGCTATTGCAGGGGCAACAAAAGCTGACTACCTCGTTACTGACGCGGATCTAAAGGCAGGGGAGGCAAACGGCAAATTCCAAAGCAACAAGCTTGAATGTACGGTAACCAAGGCTGACGGAACTAAGGAAACAGCTTACGTCTACCTTGCCGTTCCATTGACCTACTCGTCTGCAACTAATGTTGACTTGAGAAGAACGCTCACAGACAATGGCAACATTGCTTATGAAGGCTACACCACTTCAGCCGGCAAGGCTGCCTCAAAGGGCAGCAACTGTGGCTGGAAAGTACCTGCTGCGGCAGTAAGCTTTAAGGCAACTGACGAGTTTGTGCCTAGCGAAATGTTTATGTTTGCCTATGGTGCAGGCAGTCTTGAAACGTTTGATGGGACTAACATTGACACCAGTCAAGTTACGAATATGCAGGACTTGTTCTACCGCTGCAACAAGATTAAAACGCTTGACGTTTCTGGATGGGACGTAAGCAAGGTAGAGAACTTTATTCTTGCATTTGGCTCCATGACCAGCTTGACTACGCTTAACGGCATTGAAAGCTGGGACACTCAATCAGCAACCAACATGCAGTCTATGTTCTATCTTGACAGCAAACTTTCGATTGACCTGTCCGGCTGGAACGTAAGCAAGGTGACAGTAAGTTCTGGGTTTAATACCGGTGCAAGCAAGGTTGTTCCACCTAAGTTCTAAGCAAAGAATGCAAAACTGACCTCTAATTCGCAAAATAACTAAAAACAGGCAGAAAAACAGCATCCCTCACATGGATAAATCTGTGGGGCAGGGGAGGCTGTTTTTGTTTAGCCCTTGCCAAAACATTAGAAACAGATTACAATTAAACGGATTGATAAGGCGTCATTTCTGATAACTCTTTTCCCGTTGAGTTTTCGCTTCAGAAACTTTTGTTGATTGATAAGGTGCCATTTCTGATAAAGATAGCATCCTTGCCGTACAGCAATGTACAGGGCAGGGATGCTTTTTTGTTGCTCAAAGAAAAAATAGCAAGCGTTTTGCTGTTCGCTTGCGAAGTCACGAAAACAATAGTATGCTTATACTGTACCTCTTATAGTACAAAACACACAACACACACATTATCCGCCCCGCTCACGATCTTTCGTAGTGCGGGGTTTGTTTTCTAAAAAACAAGATCCAGCAAATGCGCTAAATCTGCGCTACAATGCGGATGAGCGGAATAAGAAAGGACACATGCGTGATGAGTGAAAGAGAACTTGACCTGAAAAACCTAAAACAAATGAAGGCTGCAGGGATGCTTGAGATATTCAGCATGGCAGATCTGGAATGGTTGGCTGACTGCCTACACGTTTGGAGAGGTAGCCACAATTGGCTGGACAGGCAGAAGGTCGCCTGGTACGGCAGAGACAAAGATCTGGACAAACTTGTTAACGACCCAAGTCCTTTCGTTTGAGCATCAGTGGCTGACAGGAAAAGAGACAAGGATCTAGATATTTTGGTCAATGATTCGAAAGCCAACGTACGAGCAGTAGTAGCAATGCAGGGCAGAGCTAAAGATCTTGATAAACTCGTTAACGACAAAAGGCCAAGCGTGCGATCCGAAGTAGCGAAAATTGGCCGCGATCAAGATCTTGACATCCTTGTTGATGACGAAGCTGAAGAAGTTCGAAGCGCAGTGGCTAACGTAGGGCGAGGCAAGGATCTCGATAAATTGGTGAATGATCAAGACTGGCACGTTCGAAAACTTGTGGCCATCCAAGGCAGAAAGCAAGATCTTGAGACGTTAGAAAACGACGAAAATGAAGCTGTCCGGGAAATAGTTTTAGAAAGCAAGAAAGGCAAAAAATGAACAACAAAGAAGAAAAGCTGAACGAAATCATCAAGGGATTATTTGGCGAGGACACTAAGCCAGAAGAAGTACACATGCTGGCTTGCAAGATTCCCGACTATGCTGGTGCTAAGGAGAAAAAAGAAAATGCTGGCGAAAACTGAGTTTGAGAAGGACATGGAAAATCTGCAAAAACTTTGGAATAGCGGACAGATCAAGGATCTAAAGGGTGCACACTATTGGCTGGCCAGCGATGAACATCCAATCCTCTGTGACCTGGCATTCCATATGCTACCGGTGCGGGCGCCAATCCGTTTAGAAGATATTGCTGAAAGATTGCCAGAGTGGCGAAAATCCAAAGGCAGAGAAGAACTGTTAGAGCTGGCCTACTACGGGCGAGGCAGCGATTTAGACCGGTTGTCAGGTGATTCTTCTTGGCAAGTGCGGTGTGCAGTTGCCTGGCGAAAGCGGGAAAAAGATATAGATATCCTGGTCAAGGATCACGACATCAGAGTGCGGGAAACCGTGGCGATGCAAAAGATCGACAAGTACCTCGATAAGCTGGCTAGGGACAAAAGCTTTGAAGTCCGAATGGCTGTTGCTGAAGTAGGTAGAGGGCAAGATTTAGACATGCTGGTCAGCGATCCCGACGAAGGCGTACGGGCGGAAGTGGCTTATCAAGGACGAGATCAAGACCTGGACAGCTTAGTCAGCGATCCTAACCCGCTTGTCAGAATGGCAGTGGCACGGGTTGGAAGAGATAAAGATCTGGACAAACTGGTTTACGATAAAGATCCATGGGTGCGGCGAATTGTTGCTGGATACGGTAGACCGCAGGATCTGGAAATCTTAAAGGATGATCCCCATTGGGCGGTACAGGAAATGTTGTGGTAAAAGAAAATGAGCGAAAAAGCAAAATCAGTTGATCCATTAGTACGGGCTGAGGTGGCCTTAGAAGGCTTGGCAGAGGATTTGGATGTTCTTGTACATGATGATGACCTAAACGTCAGAATCGCTGTAGCTGAGCGGGGGAGAGACAAGGATCTCGATATTCTTGTCCATGACAGAAGCCCGTGGGTGCGAGCGGCGGTCGTTAAGCATGCTAGAGATAAGGATTTAGACATCCTCGTTAATGACTTAGAACAGTTTGTTCGCGAAGAAGTAGCAAGGCAAGGCCGCGATCAGGATCTCAACATTCTGGTACGGGACGATAGTCTAGATGTCCTTGTTGTAGTGCTGCTTCAAGGCCGTGGCCAAGATCTCGATATTCTCGTCCACGATAAACGACCAGAAGTCCGAGAACTCGTGGCCAGTCATGGCAGGGACAAAGATCTTACGGTTTTAGTAAGCGATGGCGACTGGCGTGTCCGACAAGCTGTAGCAGCTCAAGGACGCGATCAAGATCTCAACATTTTGGTTGGTGACAAAGAAGCTGCAGTACGCTGTATGGTAGCACAGCAAGGCCGCAGTCAGGATCTTAATATCCTTGTCCATGATGATGATGAAGATGTAAGATGCGTTGTAGCCGAGCAGGATCGGGACTCTGATCTCAACATTCTTGTTCACGACAAAAGCCCTCGCGTACGTTTTACAGTGGCCGAACAGGGTAGGGATCAAGATTTAGATGTTCTCGTCAACGACAATGATGATGACGTACGCTGGGCAGTTGCACGCCAGGGCCGCAGTCAGGATTTGGACATTCTTGTCCATGATGCCAACGAGGATGTACGAGAAATGGCAGAAAGAAGAAAGGCGTGCTAGCAAAGCAAGCCGCATCCCTTCCATGGAGAAATCTATTGAGGTGGGGGATACTGCTTTTTTGTTTGGACTTGTCAAAACGTTAGATTTAGATTACAATTAAACAAATTGATAAGGTGTCATTTCTGATAACTCTTTTCCCGGAGAAGTACCTTACTCAGCTTGAAGTGGAGATTGATAAGGTGTCATTTCTGATAACTCTTTTCCCTTGAAGGGGACAGACACACAGTGCGAAAGAGATTGATAAGGTGTCATTTCTGATAACTCTTTTCCCGAACTTGGTGAAAATTCCGTTGAATTGTTGGATTGATAAGGTGTCATTTCTGATAACTCTTTTCCCGAACTTGGTGAAAATTCCGTTGAATTGTTGGATTGATAAGGTGTCATTTCTGATGAAAGCATCCCTCCCGTACAGCAATGTACAGGCTAGGGATGCTTTTCTTTTGCCAGATTAATTTGCTTCCGTCAGAAAACCTGCAGAAACGATTCGAATACCTGCAGAAAAAATGTTGATTTGCCGGGCTTTTGAGCGGTTGATCTGCAGAAAACCTGCAGAAACGGTTCGAATACCTGCAGAAATCAGACGAAAAATCTTGCTAAAATCTTGAGCAGAAATAACAAGGTAGCGGTGAGAAGATGGTGTCGGGGGATGCAATTTCGGCTGACAAGATGTACAATTAAGGGGTAAATAAATAATTTGTTATTTTTTACGCCTAGGTCTCATAGGGGACTTAGCACTAGAACAGTTGCTCTAGTGGGCCGCAAGGTCAACAATTTTTTCAGCATTTTTGCTGGCATGAAGAAGTTTCTTCGTGTAGTGTTTAAAAGCCTGGCTTAGCCGGACTTACAATTCTTGCATGGCGTATTTGTCGTGCTTTTAGTTATTTTACAAACAGAGAAATAAGGTTAGAGGAGACTGCAGAAGTTTTTGCAGCCTCTTTTTTGTGCTCTCAGAGCACTAGAAAGGAGTCAATTATGGACTCACCATAGTTGAAAATAATCGAAAAAATATTATTGGCACAGGACTCAGACGCATATAGCGTTTGAGTCCTGTTTTTAGAAAGGATTTGTTAGAAAGGAAAAACAACATATGACAGAAAAAGAATATTTCGGTCTGAAAACAGATGGTGCATTTGGCTTGGTGATGTCAAATGACGAAATTGCCTTGCAAGCAATTAGATCGATTTTTCCAGATCTTGACATCAAAAAGATTGTCGAAAACACTGCTCAAAAACAGTTCAACAGTCTTGGAAACGAAAAAGATGTTCGTTTGGATGTCTTCGTCCGTGATGACATGAATCGTGGCTTTGATCTCGAAATGCAAAAAAGGAACAATGACGACCTCGGAAGGCGCATGCGCTACTACGAGGGGAAAATTGACCAGGACTCACTTCCAAAGGCAACAGAATACGCAGGGTTATATGATAACTACATCATTTTCTTCTGCGATTTTGATCCATTTGGAGAAGGTCGTGCTCGATATGTAGATCAACCAGAATACAGTTTTGGCAGGTCAGCAAAATTGCAAAATGGTGCCACGCACGCTATTATTAACGTAAAAGCAGATGCAGAACACCAAGATCCGCCACTGTCGGAAGATCTACGTGCCTTGATTCATGTTTTACAAGGCAACTACGACACGAACTATCCATTTGCTATTACTCTGAAGGCGGAGCTGGACAAAGTAAACAATGACCCAGTTACAATGAGGAACATCATGACACTACAAACAAGATTGGCTGAAGAGAAGGCTGTTGGTATTCAAGAAGGTCGCCAAGAAGCTACACGTGAGCTTGAGCTTAAGCAGGCGAAAGCAACACTTGTAACCTTACAGCGACTGATGACTAAGGTTGGCTTAACTAAGGATCAAGCGCTTGATGCATTAGACATCACCGAAGCTGATGTAAAAAGCTATGTAAAGCTGATCGACGAAAATAACAAGACTAAAGGCAATAACGATAAGTAGTTATATACACAAACACAATACTCAAAAGGACTCAAACACGACATACAGTTGTTTGAGTCCTTTTTGTTTTTCATAAAAAGAGAGGATAAAGAAAATGACTGTTTACAAGATGTCAGAAGACCAACAAGAGGAATGGAACGCAGAATACTGGGAACAAACTGATGAGCAGCTTGACCAGCTCGTTAAAAGCGACTGCGTAAGTGATCGTGAAATTGCAGCATGCTTTGGTCGGGATAAGGATTTGGATATCCTTGTTAATGACGAAGACGCTGAAGTCCGTGGTTACGTTGCTGAACACGGCAGAGGCAAAGATCTCGACATTCTCGTGCATGATGCAAATGAAGATGTCCGGTGGTGGGTTGCCGCCCAAGGCCGCGACAAGGACTTAGATATTCTTGTACATGATTCCGACTGGAAAGTACGGGAAGAAGTTGCACTCCAAGGTCGCAATACGGACTTGGACATTCTTGTTCATGATTCCGACTGGATGGTACGTCAAGCTGTAGCAGGGCATCAACGTGATAAGGATTTGGACATTCTTGTTCATGACGAAGATGCTACTGTCCTTAAGACTGTCATTCACGCAGGACGCGCCAAGGACCTGATCTACCTTCTTCTCAATGAATATGATGATGAAGTGGTATTATACGCCGCAGATATTTTTAGAAGACGTTTTGGCAAATATACTGACGCCTACATGCAATTGTTTAGCGGCAGTATCAACTAGAAAAGATTAATTTCTAAAGGAGAACGAAAAATGAACAATCAAAAACCAATTTACGTTGTACAGACTGACTATAACGATGCTGTTCAATGTAAGAACACAGAAGAAGCACAAAAGGTAATCAATTGGGTACAAACCCATTCTCCGGAATTTGTATGGTGTGAGGTTATTACTGAAGATCAGCTTTTAGCAGATTACAGCAAGCCTGCTGACACCTATCAAACTGAGACTGAAGCACTGGAAGACTGGTATGTCTGGGATGACTATTTGTCTGTCTGGCTGGACGTAAACATTCTTCCTTACGACGTTTGGAACGTAGAATCCTAACAAGTAAGACTCAAGCAATTATCGATTAAACAAGAAAGAGGACAAAACAATGACTAACATTTTGGAAAAATACGAACTGCTTAAGCAATGGCGTGAAAGCGACAAATTGGAAGACAAGATCAAGCTTGCCAAAAATGGCAATGACTCAGACATTGATGATCTGCTGAAAGATCCTCGCTGGTCACAATGCAAGCAAATCAAGGAAGCAGCCATTATTCTTTATGGTGCGAACTTGGACAAGTTTGTGAACGATCCAGATGAGGACATCAGAGCAGATGTTGCTAGCAAGTGGCGTACTAAGGATCTGGACATTCTCGTTCATGATCCAAGCGTCAAAGTTCGCAAGGAAGTTGCTGTTTATGCAGACCAATCGATGCATACGAGAAAATACTTTGACATCTTAGTCAATGATGAATCACCTGAAGTAAGAGCTATGGTTGCCATGAAGGCTAGTCACTATGGCACGCAAAACAATCCGTATTTGGATAAGCTGGTGCACGATCCAAGCGCCGATGTGCGTGCAGAAGTAGCTTACTATGCAAATAAGAAGCACCTTGATATCTTGGTAAATGACCCAAGTGAAAAGGTTCGTGTGATTGTTGCTCGGTGGGGCCATAGACCAAAAGATTTGAACAAGCTCGTTAAAGATCCTAGTGCTCTTGTCCGCAAAGAAGTTGCAAAGCAGGGGCGTGATAGAAATCTGGACAAGCTTGTTCACGATCATGATCCATTTGTCCGTGAAGCAGTTGCTTCTGTTGGACGGAAGCAAGACCTTGACCTTCTCGTCTATGACGAAAACGAATGGGTTCGGGAAGCTGTAGCAAAACACGGTAGAAACAAGGACTTAGACATTCTTGTTCATGACCCTAACTGGGTTGTTCGGAAAGCCGTGGCAGAGCATGGCAGAAAGAAGGATCTTGCTATCCTTATCAAGGACGTGAACAATGTCGTGCGGCAAATCGCAATTGCAAAACAAGGATGAAGCATCCCCAACGGAATTGTATAATTTCAGTTGTAGGATGTCGGTAAAACATAGGAGAAAACAAAATGACAGTTTACAAGAAGCCAGAAGAGATTATCGTTGAATATGAATATGATGCGGAAAACGATACCTACACCGCTTTTTATAGTGGCAAAGAAGCCTCTAAATTATATGGTGAGGATTCAGTACCTATCTCCGTATGTGGTAAGGATCCAACGGCTGTCAAGGCTGTTGCTGAACAGTTGAATGATTTGATTAAGGAAGCTTTGAGTGACACTGATTATAACTACGGATTGGCATTTTATGCCTGCGGCTATGACGGACAAACGCAAACTTATTTCATCAAATACTACTTCGGTGAATATGGCGTGGACGTATTTTAGAGCAATCGCCTGACCACCTTAAATTAATAGACAAAAGGAGAAAAAATAATGACTACCTACAAGCTTGAAGTTACGGCACACGAACCCATCTATTCTGAAGATTACTTGGATGGATATGTTTCTTTAGCCAAGAATGATGTTTTTCGCGTCTTGGAAAAGAAGCTGCTTGAATCTGGGGAAGCGGATGAGTACTTCGACGACTATACGGAAAAGCCTTACCCTAAGCTTTGGAAAGAGCAAAAAATGGTTTCTGCCGATTACGCTGTTGAAGAATGGTTCAACGATAACTACGATGTAGCGGCCGACCATAGTTCAGCTCGTAGTTTCTACAATTCGACCATCAGTGATTCGGACATCGAAGTAACTTTTGATCGTGACTACTATGTAGAACTTGATACCGATACTTTTGTAGCACATGTTGACGATACGTGGGACGAACTGTACAAAAATGCTGAAGCGATTCAGCTTCTCAAGGAAAATTCCAAGCTGGGACAAAAGTACGTAGATATGTACTTCACAGATTGTGCAAGTAAACAGTTCAAGAAAGCTTTTGAGGACATCATCAAGTATGAATACGAAGAAGCTTTTGGTGATAATATTGACGAATACGCTGACTGGAGCCCTTATGCAAAAGCAGTTTTCCATCCAAACTTGGAAGCTCTTGTTTCCGAGCTCGATGTCAATTGGAAAGCTGAAGCAGCTTTATATG
>NZ_JBUBHO010000008.1:0-11848 GCF_057197965.1 Lactobacillus sp. WILCCON 0149 | reverse complement strand
ATAGCCTAGACAGACACCGTAAAAATTCCCATAGAGAACAAAAACAGCATCCCCTTGGCTCATGATGATCATGAGAGGGAATGCTGCTTTTGAGCAGTTAACACTATTTTTGTCCACGGCTAGATTGGTAAGCCGGGTTGTTTGGATTTTTACAATCGACTGACAAGAATAAGCTGGCTAAAATTGAGGCATTCCATTGCCGTAGCCAATCACTTCATTCTGAAGCCATTGCACGCATTTAGGGGTTACCTGGCCCGTACTGAAGCGATGTATCACATTAGTTCGTGGATTGTACAAAGCAAGATACTTCACCTTTTTATATTCCGGATGTATCGATCTCAAGCCCATCTGCCAGTACACCAGGAGCTGCATAAGCTGCCGATTATTTGGCTCATTAGCTGAAACTTTGAAGTCCCAGAGCGTATCTTCTGTCAAATAATCTCCGTCCCCAGAAGCAATTATTCCAGTATAGCCACCTTGAAAAGTAATCTCACTAGCGACTAGAGGCCCATAATTGTCAAACAATTTAATGCCTCTGCGTACCATTTCGTCAATATTGTGGCTGGTTACTGGAAGGCATGAACGATCACTGAGCCATGGAACTACACCACCCTTCAAATGAAATGGCATACCAGTGCCTGTTCTATAAAGCGAGTCACAAGTTACTAAGGCCAAGGCCGGATAGGCAGCCAAACGAATCCAGTCGGCGTTTCCGGACTCATGTAATTCATCAACTTCACTCAGCAGTTGATAAAAAGTGTCAAAATACGGATCCTCACACATATATCTTGAATTTTCAAATCCAAAACAAGAAATATTAAATGCCTTTGCAGCATCCTCACCAGTTAACGCCATTCTAGTCAAATAATCCACTGCCATGCCTGTCAGACTAGCCGGAACGCCCTCGTCTTCTTCAGCATGCAAATCAAGAGAATTTACTGGATTCAACTGAATTTTCTCCATATCGCGCCAACTTGGATGTGGGGCCGAACGTAAAGGGATAGTATTAACTCGGGTAGTAACTGAAACACCAACATCTGGATGATGCCGATCATGCTTGCTATGTGCTTCAGCAAAAAGGAGAGCCGCTTTTCGTTTCCCAATTTTATGTGGCTTCGGCCTAAGATTAGCTTGGCGTCTTCTCTCCATTTCTTTCTGCAATTGCGCTTTGATTTCTTTTTCTTTTTTCTCGCGTTTAGCCTCTAAGAGCTTTCCTCTCTGGCGTCTGCTTCTTCTTGACAAAAAAATTCACCTTGTATTCCAAGCTGGTATCGCTTAGCCTATCCAATCTTGCGTCATCCTCATTACTTGGCTTCGTCATTTTCTGTTTCCTTAATCAACAGCTTCAAGTATTTTTTCTTGAAGCTGTCATCTTCGAGAGTACTGTAGACTTTAAGCAGCTTTTTAGCTATTTCTGGCTTCATTCTAAGCAAATCCCGACACATGTCAGGCTTGTAGCACCACACCGCGGGGTGCTTGACAAGGCTTTGCAGAAGTTGAATGAAGACTTTATCATCGATTTCCATTTCTGTATCCGTTTCGTCCAAGGATTGAGGCAGTTTTTCCAAACGATGGAGTAAGCCAAAATCAGTGGAAAGGTCCGTGCTTTCAACCGAGCAAGAAACAAAATACTTCGTACAGTCGCTTGGAACTAAAGAATAGTAAACGACGTTATAGTCGCTGATGCGATGATAGGATTCTTCAACCAATCCTTTGTTTATGACTTGACTAACGACATGCTCTACTTCATCGTTGGGAATCAAGCGGAACAGCTTGTCAAACCGCGTGTGGGCAATATCAAAATAGAAATTCTTAACAGTTGACATGTCCCTAAGAATAGCCACGCAGTTGTTCGCGGTCAAATGGTAATTGCCATCTTTATTCTTATTCACAAGGACAAGGTCAGCAGTCGCCGTTGCCAAGATATTGCCGACAAGTCCAGAACCGTTTACTTTTTTCTGCAGAGAATTCCGCTTCTTCTCTACCCTTTGGCTGTATTCATTTAAGAATGCTGCAATTGCTTTTGTCCAGGAATCTGAATCTTTGTAGTTAAGACCGAGTTTGCTTTTCGGCAGGATTCCATCGTCAATCACAATTCTAAAGAGCGTCTTTTTGAAGCTAAGTGTAGCAACTTTGTCAAAATCGATCCCTTTTGCGGAAGCTGTCGTCTTGGCGAAAGAAATGGCCTTGTCAATTTCTGGCACAATTTTCACCTGTGTATCGATCCGCTTCAGCTTGCGCCACATGTCTGGATCAAGGAAAAACTTGCAATTAATCAGATCAAAGCCAATTTCACCACCTACGTCAAAGCCAATGGCGTTTTCCTCTGAATAGTATTTCAGATCAATTTTGCCTTTTTTCAAATCTGCATAGCCATCGCTAAAACGATTCATCAAAGCTTTTTTATTCAATCCCGTAATGTCACGGTAAAACTTGATATCTGGTTTAGCAATGACCTTGCTGGCAAAAGACTGCAATTGTGGGGAAATGCCTTGAAGCGTCAGTTGCTGCAATTTGCCCGTGAATTCTTCAGTGGCTTCTTTGACCATCTCTGTCACAGGCTTAAAATTATCATTGAGCTTAAAGCAGCCAACAAGCTTGTTGCCAAAGGAGTCGCCTGCTCCGGCAATATACATCAATCGGTCCGCAATGCTTGCCGTATCCATTTGACTTTCACAGTAATATTTCCAAGTTAAGCATTGCGGTGTAAGCTGTGGGCAAGAATGACCTAACAGCTCATAAATAAATCCGTAGCCTGCGTCTTTAACAGTTACTAGAGATTCGCTTGCCAAACTTGGACGAATAACGAAACGCATGCTTGCAGGCTCTTGAACAACATCGAAAGTAGTTACGAATGGCAGAAACAGTTTTTGCTTGCGTGCTTCCAAATAAGTAACGATATCTTTGATGTCATCATCTGTCAGCTTCCAGCCGCAATTTTTCGTCTTTTGAACGTCATCACCAATATAGGAACAACGGTAGACACAAGATTCAAAGACGTAGCAGACATGATAGTTATTCTGCCCCGCATTTTTTGATTTTGACTTTCCTTTTTTAGAGTTGTCTTCACATTCAATTTGAACGAATTTCTCTCCCACAAGCTCTGGTGATTCTTCATAGATCTTTGCCAGACGCTGCTGCTTAAAATAGTCCTCAAGCAATGGAAAAAGGACAGCCTTCATATTTGATTGGGCAACAGTCTGGCTGATGAAATTGCCAAATTGTTCCTTCATCTCGTTATCAATGGGCAACTCCTTGATTACCGAGATCAGATGCTTTCTTTTTAATTTCTTGACGAGAGACTTTGGGCTGACAGTTTTCTCTGTGCTGAGTGCGTTAAAGATAGCACAATAAAGACCTACAGTATCGTCAAGAGATATATTCCGGGGAATAAAAGAAGCATTAGCTCCCCTTTTCCGATAAATATCGTTCTCAATCTTTTCGTAGTAATCTGCACGACTTTGGAGGAATGATTCAGTTTCTATAGTTTCCATGATTTTGTCCTTATCGCCTATCGACAGCTATGCTACATCTGCGTCAAGAAGCCAATCAGCTCTGCAGGTGACACTGCTTCTGCAATTCGCGTACAGTAGCGTGAGTACTTTGCAAAGATGGAATCCCCTTGATTCCATTTGTTTTGCAATTCTGTATTGAGCCAGTACGTTCTTTTAGCTCTGTGCGCAATGTTTTTGAATTCATCATCTTCCGCAGCATTTCTATTGTTTCTGGCATCGCCAATCCAAACCACGATAGTGTCCTTATTGATGTCTGACATGTGGCCATCCTTGTATTCTCTGATCGGTCTGCCATAGTCTGAGTACACTCCTCTGGTTGGAATAGTGTTGAGCACCTTCGCAATGGCAGAATCAGAGTCCGGCTCGTCAAAAAGTCGTGAAATGTCATAGAGCGAGTTGACAAATGCATAGGACTTGCACCCACCTGGGAAGACCTCACGCATGTAGTACATGAACGTCAGCATCAGTTCAGACGCTTCCCGGCATGAGCCGGATACGTCCAAAAGCATCACGATATTCGCCTTTTGTCTTTTTGGACGTTCGAAAGCAAGACTGATAGGAATTCCATTGCTCCGGCAGGCACGCTTGCACGTTTCTGCCATATCTATTTTTTTGTGAGCACCGGTCCGAATTCTGCCGCTGATGCGCGTACGAAAGGCACGGGCATTCTGGCGAATGTAATCTTTGAGAAGTTCCTTTTCTTCTTGCGTCAGACTGCTGAATTTCTTGTCCATGAAAGCAGGAGTGCCTTCGCCCAAAGAGACTACCGCGTTGTGCGCTGTGCTTGAATCAAAGCTTTCTCTGTGCTCCAAGCTTTGATCTTTGATCATCTGATGTTCATTGGCAAAGCTGTTGAACAGATCGTTCAAGCGCTCTTTAGCCTTTTCTTCCATCTGCTCAATCTCAGCCTGCTTGTTTGCAATTTCTTGCTTGCGCGCTTTAAAGTCATCGATCTGCTTTTGAATCTTTTTCTTGGCAGTAACGGCTTTGCTGATAATCGAGGCCATATCGTCAATTATCTCAATCATTGCCATAGGGTCTGACGTTTGATCCAGCTTTGCCAAGCCTACTTTGAGGCTCTTTTTTAGGTCTTCCTGTTCTTCAACCAGCTTCATCTTCGGCATAGGATCAGCACCGTTTGCGATCTCTCCCATGTCCTTTAAGAGAGCATAGTTTGGATCTTCTTTAAAGAGCTTGTCAAAGTCATCAGCATGTCCCTTGATCTTTTCTTGCAGCTTGGAAGACTTCTGCGTTTTCAGTTTTAAAGTTTTGCTTTGATTTTCTCCAAAAGCGCTCATTTCCTCTTGAAGCTGCTTGCTTTCCTCGTCAAGCTTCTGCTGCTCAAATTTCTGATTGGCAGATGCTTTTTTTACGTTGTCGCGTGCTTCTTTCAGCTTCTTCTTTTGGCTGATTCTAACGTCGCGAAAAGTCATAAAGTCATGATGGAATTTTCGAGACTCTTCCGGCGTTTTGACGATGATTGATTTGAGCACAGGCTCACTGGTTTCAAAGCTCAACCCTTCATATGGCATGTCTGCCAGTGCGGCAAAAGCAGTCTCCGCATAGTCTGACGGAATGCTATAGCCGTTTGCTCTGGCAAATTCCCCAAAAGAGATTATCGTCTCCATCAAAGTATAGTCAACGTCTTCTTGCCCAGCTTTCAATTCCTGCAGGTAAGCCTCCATTTTTTGTGAGGTCATTTCCCTTCCCTCCTCATGTTGCGGCAGATCGATTAGTCATTTGGAAGGTTCTCAAAGGGGTCATCATCGTCAAAATCGGGTGATGGCACACCAGCTGGATCCTCATTCCACATGTCACTGCCGTAGGTGGAAACGATATCCTTTGCTTGTGTAAGGTCATGGCTGTCCTTGACGAGGATGCTGAGTGAGTTCACGGCAATTTCTTTGGTAATCTTGTCGTTGTCTGCAAGAAATTCAGCATAGTTGATTGCTTCAGCTACGGATGGCTTATAGCGCATAGCTGAGTTTTCCATGACAGCAAGGCTTCTTGCAATTCCGCGAGCAACCTTCTTGTTGCTGTGCGTCTTGCTAATAAGAATCTGCACAAGCTCGTCTTCAGTTTTTGGCTCAAGATAAAGATAGTTGCACCGCCGCCGAAGCGCTCCTGAAAGCTCACGATAACCGTTGGAGGTAATGAAAACTATTGGCTTTTTCTCGTCATCACACTTGATCTCTCCAAGCTGTGGGATAGTAATCGAATAGTTTTCCAAAAATTCGTAGAGCATGTACTCAATTTCTTCCGGTGCCTTGTCAATTTCGTCAATGCAGAGCACGCATGGCTTATCGCCTGTGATGGCACGCAGAATTGGTCGCTTGATCAAAAAGTCAGGGCCATAAAAGTCAATGCTTTTATTTGCGGCTTTGATTGCTTCATTAGCTGTCATGCCCTCAAAATCCTTTTCCAGCTGCGGCTTAATCGTTTCAAGCATCAGAAGCTGCTTTTGATAGTCATAGTCGTAGAGAATCTTGTCATCAGTCAGCCCTTCATACATCTGAAGGCGAATGTACGGCAGGTTAAGTCCATCAGCCAGTGCCTTGGCAATTGAGGTCTTGCCGACGCCAGGCTGACCTTCCAAAAGAAGTGGTCTTGATTGAGACGCAGATGCCCACACCGCATAAAGCGTGTCTTTGTCACTAAGATAGTTCTGAGAATCCAGAGCTTGTTTTATTTCATTTAAAGTGATTTTCATTTGAAATTGCCCTTTCAATTTTGCTTTTTAGTTGTCCCCTACTTGGAACAGCCCAAGTATTTTTTTCTTTTTTATGCCTATATCTTACTACGTAAGCACAAGAGTGTCAACGTTTTTGGGGAACTATTTTTTGCACTGCATCGCAGGTTAACGGCAGGCCACTGAGCAAAAGCAGGCAAAAAGGCCACACTTTTCGTATGACCTTTTCGCTGCTAAATCTAGCTTTCCTAGGCTTTTCTTAGTCTTTTCTTAGTTCTTCATCGATCAGTTGCTTGAACTCTTCTAAATTTTCAATAGTCGCTTCGTGCTTTAAAAAGCTTCTAACGCTTGCCACTCGGCGGGATCGCTTATCCTTGTCCCATTTTTCCTTAGAGGCAGGATCTCCTTCTTTAGCCAATCGCTTCTTCTTTTCATAGTATCGACGATTTATAGCTGCACGGCGCGCTTTTCGTTCTTCTTCACTTAGAGCCATGTTTTTTCGACCTTTCTTCAGCATTGTTTTATTATCATCTTACTACGTAAAGAAGAGCCAATCAAGTTCTAGAAAGAAAAAGCATTCCCGCCCGTAAGCAATCTACAGGCAGGAATGCTGCTATCAGAAATGGCTTCTTGCAAGTTCTTCGATCATGACAAACTACTATTTGGTTCTCGAAAAAATTATCAGAAACAATATTTTGCAAATCTAGCCGCCATCACAATGATTTGGCCTAAGATTTCTTGCAAGTTTTGACAATCATGGCGCCGATCACAATTAGCCAAAGCAAGCTAAAAGCAATTACTACCTGCTGCAAAGTAATCTTTTGGTACCATTTCTCGTCTACCCTTTTGGCTACTTCCTTAACTCCGCCTTTTGATAAAGCTACAGCTTTAGCTTTCTTTTGCGGCTTATCTGTAAGTTCACAGGCTTCCAAGTTCTTCTTGGTAGCTTTGACAGTACCAGCCAAAACGCCTTGGACAACGGTCCGGTGTTGGCCATAGCCATAACGACTCACGTCAAAGTCGGAGCACGTAATCAATGTAATAAGCTTTTTGCCTTGTACGTTGTTCTCAACCTCAATTTGCGTTGGCTTTACGGCATATGACTTGTATGTTGCCTTATAGAGATAGATCTTCTCCATGTCAGTGACACAGATTAAGTCGCCATTCTTGATGTAGTGCAGGTTGTCCAAGACTGCAGACCCATAAGAGCCCATGTAGTGTCCAGCCAAAACATAGTTGTTTACGCCGCCCATTTCTCGGCCTGGAACTACTGTACATACGCCATAGCTGAGATTCTGTCCGACGGATCCATAGCCGTTAAAGAGCGGGTTATGGATATTTACGGCTGGCACTGACATTCTCCCAATGGAATACGCTGGATACTGCTTGGCTTTCCATAATTCAGATGCGGAAACCGATTTGGTTTTTGAGGCATCATAGCTGGTTTTCTTTTTGGCGTTGGCTTTTGCCTTCTTAGCCGTGAGTCCCGTCTTAGAAACCACATCCGCATTATCGGAAACGACTAAGGAGTGTCCCCAGCCAGATCCCAGAAACATCAATGCTACGCCGACATAGAAGACAATACCGAACCCTAAAATTGACAGCACCCTAACTAATTTGTTTGTCTTTTTGCTCACTATTTGTCACAAGCATCTGCAGGCATAACCTATAACAGGTCAGCAGGCGCTTATCTCTCCTTTCCCCTCAAGCTTTTTTCTGACCAAACATGGAGTTTGCCATATTTGCCTTCTTCTTGTTCCTTCTTAATTTTTTTGCGCTTCTTAACGACTTGCTTGCCAAACCATGCAGGATCGTAGAGATCCATCAGTTGCTTTTCCAGCTTCCGCATCTTTTGATCCAGTTCAGCTGGGCATCGCTTGTCCTGGTACCATTCGCTGCACCAGCCATCACAATAAGTGCTGATATAAGCGACAATGACCCGAAAGTTTTGATCTTCAGATTCTTGATAGATCATCACAGTAACAGGTGCGACTCCCTCTTCTGCCCAGCTTGCCGCATCGATGTTGGCCTTGTATTTGCCGTCATCGTCAAAAAAGCCGGCTTTGTTAAAGTCCTCAACCCAGGCAAGGTCGATTTTTAACGCCCGTTCTTGTCTGTCCGATATTTTTGCTTTCATTTTTGCGATTTTTTCTTACGGTCAGCGGCACCAGCCGCCACAATAGACGCGATTGCCGCGCTCAAATAATCAGAGATGTTTCTAAGGCCAGTTCGCTGATCAGCTGCATTCTTCAGCCATGATCTGCTTTTTTCACTCATCTTTCTTTTTCCTCCTTCCTATAAAATGGCGGTTGCCAAAACAATCAACAGCCCTGCAATCGTTCCATAGATAAGCATGCTCAGCCCAACACCGAGGATTCTGTCTGTTGTTTTCAAGTCATCACTATTAAACATAATTAGTTATCGCCTTTCGCTAACTTTTCACTAAATTTTATGTTTGATTGCTAAATATTTTTGTGCCTCGTCATTAGACTTCAGCAAGCCTTTTTCTAAGATGCTCAAGGCAGCCGGATTTGTCTGCCGCTGATCATCAGCACCGTTTTGGTTGCTTTTGGTAAACTCAAAAAACGTTTCAGTCCATAAGTCGTTCATGGGCACAATGTAGGCGTTGTTATCGTCAAGATAGCGATCGCTATCTTCTGGGATTTCCTCAAAAGAATCGAAAATCTTCTTCTCAACGGGATTGTTATGATCGGTAGAAATGTATCGTCTGCGCAAAATCCCTTGATCAACCATCGACTGCAATAAAATTACGACATCAGCCTCAATGCCAGCGTAATCAATCCCACTTTTCTTCACATTGTCAATCACGGCTGACGCAAAGAAGCATCTTACATTGGCCTCTTTATAGACTGACACAATCTGGTCAACACAAAGCCTAATCTTTAGAGAGATCATTTTTCTTGTCCTTCTAGTTTCTTCCGGATTGCAATGCGGCCGATTAGAAAATAGAGTGAAGCATCAACGCCAGCAAAATGAACACGATCGTTACTGCCGTAGACATGGTAGCAATTGATGCACGCTTGTCTGCCGTATGCTTGATATCTTGTCTGTCACTCATTTCATGAATAGCGTAAGCATGCATCGCGTTGACGTATTGCTTTGGTGCAAAGAAAAATACGATGTACTCACTTACCGAGATAATAAACACGGCCAAAAGACCTTCAGGCGCTAACTGACCTCTTGAAACGTAAAACGAAATCGAAAAGTAGATCGTAAGCAGGATCGCATACCAGCCCCAAACAGCGCCAGATCCACCTAGTCTAAGCTTGTCAGAGTTCTTTGACTGTCCTCTCTGGTACAAGAACACGCTAGTAATAATTCCGATGACACAAGCCCAGACAACGAATTTGTATGTTCCCGCAAAGAGCTTAATAATTGCATGGCCGTTTAACAAATTTGAAGGGTCTGCGTGGCTATCTTGAAACACTCTATTTAAGTATTTTCCACTGCTTGAACTGGATTGGCTGCTTGATGAGCTTACTGAGTTAGTCATGTCCAGCGCCCAAAATCTCCATGAGCTTAATAGCATTGTTCTTTGATTCCGCCTTTCTATATGCGTCTACTTGTCTATTTTTGTACGTGCTACATGACACCGCGTTACAGCGCCATCTATCTATAATTGATGTACCAAAAATTCGTTATCATTTGCGTTTGTTTTAGCTAGTTATTACTTTACATGCTCTAACATGTAAAATTATTTTCACTGTTTTTGCGGTCAGAAATATGTGTCACGCCATTCTAGAAAGGATCTCAAAAATGACATGCTCCCCCGACCAAGGTCGGGGGGTTCTTTATAGGCTAGTGCTCACGCACAGCCTACAGCTTATAAAAATCCGCCTTGTGTATTTAATACACAAGGCGGAAATAATACCAACTACTAATCTTCCTTAAGAATTTCAGCAATAACAGTTGCCACGTATGTTTCACTGCCTTTGGTATATGTACCTACACCTACTACAATTTTGGTAAGTGATGGATTGATCATGTTTACATAATGGAGAACTGTGCCCGATTGGTTAGTAAGATAATCACGCTCATGACGAATATTTACTGCCACATAGTCATCTTTTTCGTCTTGGTAACTCTTTTGAGTATAAGACATGAACGATCGTACTTGCTCATCTATAGATTCGCTTGCATTTAATTTTGTAGCACCAATGTCCTCCATCCCGTATACATTACTGTACTTTTCTGTAAGCATTTGACCAGAGTGATCCCATTTTCCTGTATCCGCCAATTGCTTTGCTTTATCTTCAGCACGCTGATTCATAAATTCTTGCCAGTCAGCAGTGGTATCCAAAGCCACAGAACCAACCCCTGTAGCTGATCGATACCCGTTAAAAATACTCAAGAATTTAGAACGCACTTCAGCCTTAGTTGCCTCAGTCCACAATTTAATTGAAGGGACGGTTATCTTCAGGACAATGGTAGTATGTGTACCATCTTTATAAGTAACAGTAACAGGGACGTTATAAGTACCAGAATCAGCCACAGTCGGACTGGCTTTCAAATTATAGACACCATACTCGAGTTGGAAAGTCACCGCAAATGGAGTTTTGGCAGAGTCAACAGTGACAGATTTAATATCATCTGCAGTTGCCCAAGATCCAGTAGATGCATCTTTAATTTCAAAAGCGGTTGAATCATAAGTAGTTCCCGGTGTGATAGTCGTATCTTTTGCTTCAAGCTTGTAAGCCGTAGCCATGCCCCCAATATTAGAAGAAGATGAATTAGATGAACCACTGTTATTCGTGTAAGAGCCGCCACTGCTTTCCGATGAGGATCCACTGTTAGCTGGCTTTGATGGCGTCGTAGATGCGTCATTGTTTGAATTTGAACTGCTGCTTGAAGATGAAGATCCAGAATTCCCATTAGAACTGGACGATCCACTGTTAGCCGGCTTTGACGGCGTTGTAGATGGCTTTGTTGCACGCTTGGCATCGGTCTTCTTAGACGTCTTCTTGACTGCCTTATAGGTAATCTTGATAGTCTGGTTCTTGGTCTTGCCGGTCACCTTGTAGGTACCTACAGATGACCGGCTTGCAGTATAGCCAGATACCTTGGCTACGGTATACTTCTTCCAAGAAGACGTGCTCCACTTGCCGTAGGTCTTCTTTTTAGTTTTATTGTCGGTCTTTACCGTCCGCCTGATGTAGGCGTTCTGGATGACTTTCTTGACGCCTTTTGGCTGGTACATCTTGATCGTCCGGGTGATCTTCTTGGTCTGTGTGGAGTAGCTGCAGCGAGGTACTACCTTTTTTGCGTAGCTAGTGCGGATATACCGCCCCTTGTCCAAGTTATAGTACTTCTTGCCTTTGATCCACTTGGTGCCGTATGCAGTCACCTTTGCATTTTTCTTATAAGACTTCTTGGTTTTCTTTCCTTTAGAAGTATAGACGTAGGCTTTCTTAGACACGCGGATTTGGTACTTCACAGCCGCTTGAACTTGCGCTTGTGGCAATGATGCTGCCCCACCCGCACCAAGCAGTGCTACTGACGCGGATACGCCAGACGCAATCTTTACGAATTTCATCTTTTTCTCCTTTATTCTTTTACAATTTGCATTTTCCATCTACTATTTTAGCAACTGTGCAGCTTGATTTCAGATTTCCTTTTATAGTTC
>NZ_JBUBHO010000007.1:0-15106 GCF_057197965.1 Lactobacillus sp. WILCCON 0149 | reverse complement strand
GATGACTGAGTACCAGCAGTAGTGCCAGCCGCAGCAGTCGATACGTTTGAAGTACCAGTCTTGCCAACAACAAGACCGCTGTTGGTTGATACGGTGCTCGCTTTCGCAGCATTGCTGGTTTCTGTAGATGCACTCGCAGTAGTGGTTTCTGCATGTGCGCTTGCACTATTTGCGGAGATCAAGGTACTGGAGGCAAGAACTGCCGCCATGCCAAAAGAAAGCTTCTTGGCATCGAGAATCTCTGCGTCCTTTTGAGACGAGTGCCAATTGTAAGTCATATGGATTCCTTCCCTTCTTTAATTGAATGATGTTTATTACTAAATCAGCCAAATTGATCGTATCATCTGTTAAGGGAAAAGAAGCTATTGCTATTTTTGCCTACAATTCAAGACATGACTCATAGCTGCTTGACCACTCACACATCTGCTATGTTTGCGGAAAAGCAGCAAAAAAGCCGTCAAATAGACAACCAAATGCTTTAGGTTAAATAAGATTTTCTCTATATGCAAACATATGTTATAATCTTAGGCGATTGAGTAAGCGGTGACGACCTTCACATCACGAAAGAGGTGATGCCTATGGGCAATTTGTCTGGGCTCCTTCTTAATCTTGACAGAAAGGAGCCGCCGTAATGGCAAGCGTTTTGCTTTGTCTGTTGCTTGCACTGTATCTTACAGTGCACTGGCTTAATGGCTTTTCAAAGGACCTGGATGGCCTCTTGAAGAATTGCGTTTCCTTGCTTGATGATGTCTGCGATCTGATTGATAGCACTCACACCTTGCGCAAGAAGCACAAAAAAGGACATAAAAAAAGCCGTCGCAAGGACGACTAATCAATAACCTATCATAAAAAATGATTGGTCGTTACCGACCTCAATCAGAATGGCTAGGCATTGGCGGTGTCTTGCCTTTTTCTATGCCTTCATTTTACGTGCTTTAGCAACAAAAATCAAGGTATAAAGAGCTATGTTACTCTAACTCACTGTTTCACCTCAGAAATCTGATAACTCCACGGGATAGGAGGCTTTACTACGTATTGTAGATATCATATTGTGACTATATGATATTTCTGCGATGATTGCTGATTTGCCGTAATGTATCTCCCCCATCTCCTATGCACTAAGCCACCATTCCTCATCAACACTTGCATCTATTAGACCAAAAGGAATTCTGACAAGCAATTGGAGAGATGATAGAATCAAATTGTAAAAGTCAAAAGTTATTTTATTCAGTACAGGAGAAAAAGAAAAATGAAGCTCATTAAGATTGCATCTGGCGTGTCAGCATCCGCCGCCTTGCTTGGCATGGGAGGGTTTGCTGCTGCGGCGCCACAAGCGCAAGTTCAAGCAGCTGTGAAGTATCAGATCCGCGTGTCTAAGAAAGCCTACGTTTACACTTCTAAAGGCAAGAAGACCAAGAAGTCCTATAAGAAAAATGCAAAGGTGACTGCATACGGCACCAAGTGGATCAAGGGCAAGCAGTACTATAGCTTAGGCAAGGGTCGCTATATCCGCACTAGCTACGCTAAAAAGGTAGTGCCTCGCTACAGTTACTCCACACAGACCAAGAAGATCACCCGCACGATCAAGATGTACCAGCCAAAGGGTGTCAAGAAGGTCATTCAGAACGCCTACATTAAGAGAAGTGTCAGAACTGACAACAAGACCAAGAAGAAGACCTACGGCAAGTGGAGCACGTCTTCTTGGAAGAAGTATACCGTAGCAAAGGTATCTGGCTATACTGCAAGCCGGTCATCTGTAGGTGGTGCTAAAGTAACTTACAAGCGCAAGAACCAGACGATCAAGATTACCTACAAGAAGAACTCTTCATCAAAGCCTAAGACGTCAACTCCATCTAAGGGCAGTTCTTCTAGCAAGGGATCTTCATCTAGCAGTTCTGCCTCAAAGGACAGCTCATCTTCAAGCGGCTCCAGCAGTTCATCTACTTCTAAGCCATCAACGGGCAATTCTTCTAGCAGTACCAAGAAGACCTTTACTGTAAAAGCTAACAATGAAGTTACTACTTCTCGAGGCAAAGAATACAAGTACACCATGTATTCAAAGAGCGGGTCTACCTTTACTAGTAAAGGTGATACTACGGCACTGGATGGAGAACAAACCTTCACCGTATCTGATCAAGCCACTGACTCTAACGGCGACACTTACTACTACGTAACAGATACTGATGGTAACGAGTACTGGGTTCTTTCTACAGATACTGACAAGCCAGATAATTCTCACAAGGCAAAAAATACTTTGTCAATCACTCCTGTCAACTTTAATATTAAAGGTAAGTCAAAAAACAACGTTGACCTCTATAAACTTAATAATGATCAAACGCTTCGCCGGGCCGCAAATACAAGCCTGTATGAATACCATGGATTCAATTTAAAGCAGTATTATCCTTGGATTTACAAGGTTACCTCTGTCGGTACCGATAGAAAGGGAACCGTTTTTTATGGATATAAAGATGAAAATAATATTGATTACTGGATAAATGCCAATGACGTTGAAAGAACTACAGATATGGTTAATACACCACGCTCATTTGAATGGACAGATTCTCAAAAAAGAGCTTTTGAAAAATCTGATTTGAATATTTTAAACACATTTAGATCAGAAATTGGTAGTTCTGCTTTACAGATTAAAACTAGTGAAAGTCAAGCGGCCGACAGAATTGCAGCTGATATTCTACAAAAAGTAGTTGCTGCTGGAGATCTTGATGTAACTATGCATACAAAATATGCCGATAGCGAGAATCTTTTCTGTATGAAAATTTCTGCTGGTACCCCCCCATATACTACCGATGAAATTTTTGACGATGCAGTTTATAGAATTCAAAGCGGCTGGAGTGCTGAAAAAGAACTATATAAAAAAGATAATTGGGCAAACTACGGTCACTATGCAAATTTAATTAATCCCAAGCATACTTCTGTTGCTATTGGATCTGCAACTTGCACGGTAAACGGAACTTTATATTTAGTTGTAGCTGAAGAATATTGGAATTAATGCTCTAATTTAAAGCCAAGCTTTGTGCTTGGCTTTTTTGATGCACACACTGACATAGTGAATTCATAGAACTCGCAATGAGCCCCTATTCTATCAAAAAAATAATCAAAAATAGTGTTTAACTAAAATTTCTGCTTTAAAGATACTATTAAACGGGTGAGAAATATCTCTGCTTCTATTTCTAGAGCTTGGCCTTATTTTCTCACCAAAGAATATTATCAATCTAATATAGAAAGGAAGAGGATACATGAAGAAGATTACGGAAGCTCCTGGCCTTAAAGATATCAAACAACGCCGTGGTCTGAAAATTGCTTCTGCTTTAAGTATCGCCTTGCCGATTTTCTCGTCGACGATCCAGCGGTCTAGCGCGGCCATTAACAAGTATTCCGGTTCCAGTTCGATTCAAACAGCTAAAGGAATTACCAGAAGCTTGGGAACTGTGGGCAACTGGGGAACTGTTTATTGGAGCAATGTGCCTGGCGTTGGTAGCGGTCAATGGTCATCTCACACGGGCTGGAAGGATGCAGATGGGAACAGATACTACTGTTTGAATCCATACTGGTACGCACCTACCGATTATAGTATCAAACAAGGTAAGCTTACTGGCTATGAAAGCGCAAGGATTAGAGCAGCCTTGTTTTTAGGATATGGTGTTAACAGTGCAAAAAGCCTTGGGTTAACAGGAACCTACGCTGCCAATCGTGCTGAATATGGTACGCAAATGGCTATCTGGAAAATCCTTGGATTCGGTGTAAAGATTAATGATGACGGTGTAAGAAAAGTTTACAACCACATCATGAACAATTTAAATCAATACACTGGAGATGGGAAAACCACTTTAAATATTGAGACTAGCAACACCAACTCTCAAAAAGGTGAAAAGACCATTACCATCACTGGCAAAGAGTTCTATAAGAACTTGGATGGCAGCGTTGATGTTACTGTATCTGGTGCCAAAGCTACTCAAGGTTCAAAAGTCATTACCACGTCTGGCAAACTGGAACTTGGTAAGAAGATCACTTTAAAGGCTACGAGTAAGCCAGTTGCGGGTAAAACTACCACAACAACTGATAAAGATGGGAACAAGGTTGAAACTACACCTTATACTATTGCGGCAGGTTCGTTAACAGCTTCTATTCCTGTATATCAGCTTCAAGCACCTAAGTTCTACCACTCCCCGGGAACTCAAACCGGGACTACAATTGTAGGTTTGAAAACTGGCGGCAATACTAGCAGAAAGGTTACCGTCAAAGGTGGATATAAAGAGACCAAGACTTATACCAAAGTTACTGGCTCAGATAAGCCAAATATCCAAACTTCTCTTGAGGCACCACCTCAAGGCGGCGAGTCCTCTGAATCAGTCAAAGTCAGAGCGCGGATTTACAAGAAGGATGATGAAGGTCAGCCTGTACCAGGCGTAGAATTCACCATCTACAAATCCAACGAAGACTATGAACGCGGCTTAAAGGTCGAAACCATTACCACCGGTTCAGATGGGTACGCAACTACCAGTCAGCTTGCTCCAGGCTACTATATCGCCATTGAAACCAAGACCAATGGCAACCTGGAACTTGACGACACTCACGTTGACATGGACTTGAATGACGATACGCTTGATGCTGCCGATGACAATACCGTCAAGACGGAAACCACAAAGGACAGCAATGGCAATGACGTTACTCTTTACACTGCTACCTTTAATGGGCCTACCAATAACCATAAGCCGCCTGAAGTATTGTCCAAGGCAACCAACGATGACGACAATACTCAGACTGGTCAGCCTATTGAAGGTCCTGTAACCATCAACGAAAAGCTTTTGTTCAAATACTTGATTGAAGGCCAAAAGTACAAGGTACGCTCCTGGCTGGTTGACCAAGAAACCGGTCAAAAGATCCAAGTTGACGGCAAAGGCGTTGAATCTGAAGAAACCTTTGATGCTCCAAAGGCAGACTCAAACTACAACTCCAGCAAGGACATCAAGCTGACTATTCCTAATGCCAAGGCATTGGCTGGCAAGAAGGCCGTGGTCTACTCAACCGTAACCCGCGTAAGCAACGGCAAAGAAACTGACCACAAGGATATCAACGACAAAGACGAAACCGTTGAATTCACCTCCCCTAACCTCCACACCAATGCCTATGATCAATCCGACAAGGACAAGACCTTCGTTCCTACCAAGGATCAGAAGTTGACTGACAAGATCACCTACTCCGGCTTGATCAAGGGCAAGAAGTACACCGTCAAAGGGACTTTGATCGACAAGACTACCGGCAAGGCTGTTCAAGTAGACGGCAAGGACGTGACTTTCGAAAAGGAATTTACGGCATCCGATTCTACTGGCACCGTTGACAGTGACGTCAAGTTTGACGCCTCTGCCCTCTCCGGCTCAAAGCTCGTTGTCTACGAAACGCTCTACTACGGCGGCCACAAGCTTGCTGACCACTCTGACATCAACGACAAGGCTCAATCAGTTACCGTGTCCATTCCTAAGGCTAAGGTCAAGATCCTCAAGAAGGACGATGAAGACCACACTGTCTCAGGCGTCAAGTTCAACATCTACAAGTCAACAGACAACTGGGAAAAGGGCGATCTCGTTGAAACTGTAACCACTGACAAGGACGGCTATGCAGAATCAAGCGAATTGCCTCTGGGCTACTACATTGCTGTTGAATCTGAAACGGTCAAGAACTTGATCATCGACACCACCCCGGTAAAGATCGACTTGAACGAATCAGTCTTGAGAAACTCACAGGCTACGCAAAAGGTTGAAGGCAACACCCTTGTCTTTACCAGTGACGCCAATGGTCCACTGAACAACCACATTCAGCCAGAGCTGACTTCCCAAGCAACCAACTTTGAAGATGGCTCACAGACCATGCAGCCTATTGAAGGGCCTGTAACGATCAACGAGCACCTCTTCTTCAACCACTTGGTAGAAAGCACTGAGTACACCGTCAACGCATGGCTGGTTGACAAAGCAACTGGTCAGCCAATCCTGGAAGACGGCAAGAAGATCGAAACAAGCAAAGTAATCAAGTCTGGTTCAGATGACCAGTACGCTGACGGCATTCGCGGCGAAGCTGACCTGCAGCTGAGCATCAAGAATGCTTCCAAGTTTGCTGGCAAGGACATCGTTGTCTACTCAACGATTGCAAGAACCAGCAAGCCAGACCACTACACTACTCTTCACCAAGACATCAACGATGCTGCCGAAACCGTGCACTTCACTACTCCTGACCTGCACACCAATGCAAGCAACGCTGAAACCAAGACCCAACAGGTTCAGCCAACTAATAAGGAAACCATCAACGACAAGGTTAGCTACACTGGCCTGGTCAAGGGCAAGACCTACAAGGTTGTAGGTACTGTAATTGACAAGGAAACTGGCAAGCCAATCGAAGTTGACGGCCACACCCTTACCTTCAGCAGAACCTTTAAGGCAACTGGCACTAGCGGCTACGTAAACCTCGGCACTTCATTCGATGCAAGAGACTACAAGGGCAAGTCATTGGTTGTCTTCGAAAACCTTTACTACAACGACAAGCTGTTAAAAGAACACAAGAACATCAATGACGTTGACCAAACTCTTATTGTAACTACTCCAGAACTGCACACCACTTTGAGCGAAAACGCTCAGAAACTGGTTGTTCCTAAGAAGGAAAACGTAGTTGAAGACGTAGTAAGCTACCGTGACCTGGTTGCTGGCCAAACTTACACTGTAAGTGGTAAGCTGGTTGACCAAGCCACTGGCAAGCCTATCATGTACAACGGCAAGTATGTTACTGCATCCAAGACTTTCAAAGCACCTGCAGCAAATGGCAATGTAACCGTAACCTTCAAATTTAAGGGACAGGATCTCCAAGGCCACAGCTTAGTTGCTTTTGAAGACTTGACTTACAATAACAGAGAACTGGTTAAGCACGCGGACCTTAGCGATGTCGCACAGACTGTAACTGTTGACCACAATAAGCCTGCCATCATTAAGACCCCGACTCCAGGTCCTACGACCACGATCACTACTACCCTGCCTCAAACTGGCAACTCCAAGGATACCTTGACTCAGCTTGCTGGTATGGCAACTTTAGTAGTAACGATTGGCTCAGCTGTTTACTTCATTCGCAGACACCAATCAACTGGACTCGACTAAATCACAAGTTTGAATCTAAATTGAAATAGCCCTCGAAATTAGCATCCTAATTTCTGAGGGCTATTTTTTTGCTTATTTTAGCAGAACTGACTATAATTAAGTCTAGGAAGAGCTGTGGAATCCCTAAGGGGACCACCGCGATAAAAGCTGTAGTATCCCTGAGGGGACTACCGCGGTAAAAGGCTTCTGTCAGCTTGCGGACAGAAGCCTTTTTCTGTACTAGAATTGCGTACAAACAAAAGCGACAGACTCAAAATGAGCCTGCCGCTTTTTGCGTGAAAGGAAAACAATAGCCAAGTATGGCAAAAATTACTTATTAGTACCAGCCGTGTGACTGCCAGAATGCTTGTGCATTGGTCCAAGAGCCATAGCGGTTTGCAACGTAACTATCAGCTACCTTTTCTTGGTTAGCCGGTGAGTAGTCACCGCCTAAGTAAGAGCTAGACAGTTGATAACGACCATAGTATTGACCGTTTTGTGCGGTGTAGGAGCCGCCGGATTCTCTTTGAGCAATCCATTCCTTAGCTGAAGCTTCACTGCCAGTAGCGCTTGAAGTGTAGGATGATGAAGCACTGCTGCTTTGAGTGTTAGTAGTTGGAGCTTGAGAAGCAGGAGCTGAAGACTGGGCTGCTGAGTAGCTAGTCGTGTTTGATTGCGTTTGAGCTGCAGTATTAGCAGTTGTGTTGGCTTGGCTAGTTTGCTGTGCTGATTGCTGTGAAGTTTGTGATGAAGTACTATTATTGTTTGACTTTGAGTCATCCTTTTCAACAGTAGTGTCACCTGGGTGCACTTCAAGCTTTTGCCCAACCAAGATCAATTCACCATTCTTCTCAAGATCATTGTCTTGAACGATCTTATCTACAGAAGTATCGTACTTCTTGGCGATAGACCAGGTGGTGTCACCTGACTTGACAGTAACAGTCTTTGACTTTGATTCGGAATCTTCATCCTTCTTGTCCTTGTCACTGCTCTTAGTTTCTTTGCTGGTGTCTTGAGACTTGTTCTTGCTAGTTGACTCGTCTTGAGACTTATCCTTGTTGCCTGTCTTAGTGTCTACCTTAGTAGTCTTAACAGATTCTGAGCTGCTGGCTGCATTTGCAGCATGAGCACTGGTGCCAGTTGCAAATGAGCTAGCTAATACGGCCATCAATCCAGAAGAAAACAGGATCGAGCTTTTATGATTACCGAGTTGAGTTCTATTCATTATCGCTTCTTTCCTTTCTTTTAGAAACATCGAATTTAAAACATTAACGATTACTCAATCATTATTTTAATGGCAAGAGACAATTTGATGGATATTACTATTTTTGGTTTATTTTCTTGCGGTTCCAGACAATGAGAACGCCATGAAAGTGGGATAGCTCCCTAAAGCATAGTTCAAGCTATGCATTTTCGAGGCGTACGCCAGCCGACTAGGACGATTCAAATACGATTTTGACAGTGGAGACAGCTTTAAGCCATCGCTTGTTAAGCGATCTGCGACATCTTGAGGCAACGTGGCATAGATACGATACCTGTTTTTTAATTTTTCCATCCGCTGCACGTATAACTCAATATCTTGAATCTCATCTTCAAAATCATCTGCACTTTTTTCCCGACGCATCATTTGAAATATCGATTCTACTAAAGTCGTCTCAGGAACAATAGAAATCTCGATTGTTGGAATTCCTTCAACTTCTAATGCGCCATCAAATAAGTTTAAGCTTTTTGAAACCAGTCCCAAACTTCTCTTGGCATCTTTAGAGAAAGCCACCATTTGTTTTTTCTTGGCTTCAACCCAATAAGATCTAAGCAGAAAAATCGTCAACGAGAAAAGCCCTAGCGATGAGAACAATACTTGCTCAGTTTTATTTATCGGGAACAAGCAACAAATTAAACACACTCCAAAGATAATTAGGAAGGCATCATTTACTTTAGTTGCAATTTTGTAGCTACGATAAGATTTGTAAGTAGTCAACCACCGAGTGATTTTCGAAAAGAATTTTGCCATGAATTTACCTCACGATCATTTTAGATGTTCTGAAAGTCCCGCTGCACAAAAAAAGTCTGCTGGCGACTCAGAGATTTTACTATGAGAAATTGTAACAAGATTCCTTACTTATTCAGCGGCCTTGATTTTTGATGCAGTGTTTTCTATTGCTCGGCAGTAGTTGAAGCAATCAGCCTATCTGTAGCTACGGCTCAAGCGCCTCAATTTGTGGCTACGATGCACATAGGACGTAGCTACACTTAATTATTGATGTAGCCACATAATCAGTGTTCTGTAGCCACGTTAAAGAATTGTGTAGACACATTTTTACCGATGTAGCCACATAATCAGCATATTGTAGCCACGTTATTCTGCGTTGTAGCCACAAATCATTCCTTATGTAGATACACATCTGCCATAGTGTAGCTACGCTACTCATCCTAATGTGGCTACATTTAGTCGAACTCGTAGCCTCAACTGGTGTATATTGTAGCCACGCTCACAATGACACGTAGCTACACTCGCTGATATACTGTGTCCACTCTTCATGCTTTGTAGCTACAGTGCCGTCATTGTGTAGCCACGGGCAATTACAACTGTGGCTACAGCCAATAGATGATATATGCGCTTAATGTTTCTCTGATGTCCTTAACAGCCTTTAAGAAGACTCACAATCGCAGCTGCACCTTATTAATCAAAGCGGGCATGTACACCTTTCTGAGCGTCATTTTGGGGCATTTGAGGCTAAAACAAAAAATGCTAAAATTTTATTCTAGCAAACTGTCATATACGAGATATACGAGTCTCAGATAGTTGGTATAATTATTGGTATATCAACACTTTTTAAGAGCCAATAAAAAATTGCTCCAAACTGCTACTTTATATGGTTCTCATACTGTCATTGAGGTGATTTTTTGCAATATTTGTATCCTGTAACATCTAGCAATATTTTAGAGTTGTCTGAGAGTGATATTCAGTTATTGACTGTCATCTGCAATCTTGGGTTTGTCACTGTCAATCAGTTGAATATGCTCTACTCTGTGGTTTGTAAAAAGCCTAGAAAACTCAGTCAAAATATTTTAAATTCTTGGACTAAGAAAGGCGCTCCCTTAAATAAGCGGAGTCTGCAAAGCCATGGCTTGACTCCAAAAAACAGAGTTGCCTATTCTGTTTCTGTGCCATTTAGAAATTGGTTAATCAAAAATCATTTTCTAGAAGATGACGTTTTAGACTATGGAACTATCTCAATCACTGCTCACAATGTTCAGGCAGTTGAAGTAATAGTTCAGTCAATGTATTTGGCATGTTTTGGCAAGCATGAATTAGGCATAGAGTGAAGGCATGAGGCAAGCATGGGACTAGGCATCCCTCCCCTCCTCTCTCCACTGTTAAGTCATGGCATGAATCAGGCATGACATGTAGGCATAGATAAGGCATGACCAAGCCAACCAACAAAGTATGATTGCATGCTGATAAAGCATGGGCACAGCATCCCAGCATAATAGGCATGACATTGAGGCATGACATGCTAGGCAGCTAGCTACACAGAGCTAAACAAAGGCATGGAACTGCATGTAATAAGGCATGGACAGAAGCCCAACACTGGAAAAGGAAATTGGGAATTGTGGAGCAAACATATGTTTTTTTAAAAGTGAAGTGGCTACACTTCTGCTTTTGTAGCTACACAGAGATTAGGTGGCTACACTAACAATATATGTGGCTACATGTAGCTACACATTATCAGCAAACAACCTGCCATCTCTTTCTAAATCATAAAGAGTGACTGTAGCTACAAGGCTATTTCTTAGTCAGATCCATGGAATAAGATAGAGAAGCAGCAGGCATCCCCTTGCTGTTTTTGCTACTAAGCAAAAACTAACACCAACACATGGTGATAGATCTCAATCACACTCTTCAGCTTCCTTAGACCATCTCAATCTTCTAAACCTTCTTTCTACACCAATGGCACATTATGGTAGTGCCAATCTCTAGCTAACCATATAGTCACAATGATTGACTACTACCATCTATAGATTTGTTGCCCTAGATTCATCTTCCCAACTCATTCATCTTGCTGGCCTATCCCCTACTTGCTAATAAGTAATGCTACCTCCCTTAGCAGTTACTCAGAATTGTCTGCTCTACTGTCTACAGGATATTAGCGTACTCATCCCCTATGTTGTTCAAGCCTAAAGTCCAGCAGTTACTATTCCTATTCCTCCCTATTACTTTACTAGCTTTTTAACTGCTTCTCTTATCTGCCGACAAAAGTATCTATGCTATTACTAGTAGTCAAATGCAAGACACAAAACTAGTTTATTTTCTCTATTTTGTGTCCCCTTACGACGATCTCCTAGGTCCTGGCCGCCAATAGCCTTTTAGCGTGTCTGACTCTAGTGCGTGCGCCCTATTATTTCTATCTATCAAGATGGCTGATCGAATTACTATCGTCAAGAGACGTCTACCGGAAGGACGATGATTTGGCTTATGATTGTGCCATTGCTTGAAATCAATCCATTAGCTAATGGCGATTGTAATTCTTTCACGAGTCCGTCTTACTCTAACCTTTACTTAGCATTATCTGATTGGAGCTTAGAACCAGCCCTCTTGCTAATACTAGCAAAACCTATTACTACTACTTGGCAATCAGATGCAAGACACGAAATGAGTTTATTTTTTCTATTTTGTGTCCTTAACGAGGATGCTCTATGGCTTGGCCCGCTTGACTAGTGGTTAGATTTTAGCGAGATTCAGTTTGCTGCTCTGGTCCTCCGGTGTTTTACGGTACAGGAGGGGCCGATCACTGCCTGCAACATGGCCTTCTGGCTGTCAAGCTCATGCCTTTATTATCTAGTATGCAACTAAGGTTCAGCTTGGATTTGTTCGAGATCGAATAGGCTGCTAATGGGCGAAAAATGGTAGCAAAATGCTAACGCTTTTTGCTGCTTGACAAGTAAAAACGGATTCTTCTTCAATTGCTTTTCAGCATCCCTAGATCGATACTGGAAGTACTACAAGACACGTGATGTGTTTGGCCATAGTCAGAAAAGATGTTATGGGCCTATAGGCAGGAAAATATGGGTCAAAAAAAGCAGAAATACCTACTACTTTTTGACCCTTGACATTTTCAGCTTTGCATTCCCCTGCCTGGCTTGTGTTAGACAGCACCCCGTTCAGCCGTTCAACATTTCTTTTGTCTGCTCTTATCGCTATTTGCAGGAGTTGAAATTGCAATTCTGAATCCAGCTGTTGCGTGTGCCATAATGTAGTTATGAGAAATCAAAAAGGCCTCCCTGCTTGTCGCCTAACTAGCGAGCATGGAAGCCTAGTCGATAAAGGAATAGATCGCTGGAATGCAGATTACAGGAAAGGAAAAGCGATGACAGATACCGTTGGCTCTAGAATAAGATTCCTGCGTGAGCAATCTGACCTGACACAAGCTGAACTAGCCGACATTATCGGTGTTACAGCTAGCGCAATTGGCTTGTACGAGAATGACAGGCGTGAGCCTAGCCTAAAGGTACTGAACAAGTTTGCAGACTATTTCAACTCATCATCAGATTACCTGCTGGGCAGGGATGCAGAGTTCAAGAACTGTTCCATGAGCTTAGAATCAGCAATCAGAAGCGCTGCGACCTATAACGGGGTTAAGATAAGATCTCAGATGCAGATAAAGAAACCATCATAGAGCTGGCTAAGGATTGTCTAGACAGCAAGGATAAGTTAGCTAGCAAGAATGCAGCCAAAGTAAGCCAGCTTGGCAATTCCAAGTTGATTACGATCTCGCAAGGTATTGTTGCTGATGCTGAGGACTGTGAGGAATACAGCGCATATAAGGGCCAAGACGGCGCTATTGTTTTTGTTCCTGAAAGCTCAAACCCATTCAGTGATCCTAATTGGGATGAAAAATTCACAGATTGCAAGCAAGATGAGGCATTCCGAGGATTAACTATCGATGACGATGACGATGATGAATGCTGATGTCAGCTATTGCTTACTACTGGCAGTGGTAGCCGGACGACGTACATATCAGCTCAGCTATGATTAGCCAGGATTAATTAACGGAGGATAAGTACATGCCAAGACCCAAAACTACATCATTGCAACAAAAAGCTCGTGATACTGTTGCTTCAAACATTTTTTCCTTGATGAAGCTTCAAAAAATCTCTCCTAAAGAGCTGTCTGAAATTACAGGTATCCCCGCAACAACACTATCTGGATACATCCATGCCACTTCAATGCCGCCAGAAAACAGACTAGAAAAAATTGCGGAAGCCTTACACGTTAGCAAGAGCGATCTCGATCCAAGATACAAGGCGCTGTATCAAGGTGGCTCTACGGATAACATCATCGTTGCCTCTGCTGAAAGCTACAATGACTCAGACAGCTATTCTATCATGGCAGAAAACATACAGTACTACCTAGATCGTCAAGGTATCAGCAGACAGAAAATGAGCCAAGACTTAGGCATTAGCTACACCACGATTGCTACATGGCTTCAGGCTAAATCTTATCCTCGTGTTAACCGGATAGAACAGATGGCTGAATACTTCCATGTCCCTAAGTCTGCTTTGATGGAAAAAAGAACGTCTGGGGATGCGGCTGGCAGTAACAAGAAAGGCCTTATCATAAAAGGCTTTGTTGACAACATTCCTATTATCGGCAATGTCATAAACAGTGACCGGATCGATGCAAAAGAAAATATCCAAGGCTTCCGTTCTGCGCACTTCTTTAACGGCAAACTCCCTGCTGGCAAATTGATAGCAGTTTGCTGTAAAGATGATGCAATGAAGCCTAAAATGCCTAAAGGAACAAGTGCTGTCGTCCTGCTTCGTGCAGAAATCAAAAGCGGTGACATTGCAGCCGTATTTTTGGAAGGCAAAAAGCAAAAGCAGATAGTATTACGGCGGATCTCATACGATAAAGGCAAGCTGATTCTCTGGCCAATGAACATTGACTACGATCCAATCTTTCTTGATGAAGGCCAAGGCGACCAGATCTTAGGAAAGGGTGTGACTGCTAAAAATTATTCATTTCATCCGATGCTAAATAGCAACGTTTCTTACCAATTCTTGATATAATATCTATATCGAAAGATTGGAAGGAAAAAACGATGAGCGAATACATGTCCATATCAAAAGCAGCTGAGTATCTTAATGTTGCCAAGTCAACTCTCCGCAATTGGGAAGCTGAGGGATTGATTACGCCGCTTAGAACTGCCTCCAATCAACGTCGCTACACTAAAGAAATGCTAGATGAGGTTCTGCAAGGAAATGTGAAGGCATCTAAGCCTAAGAAGCTACTGACCATCGGCTATTGCCGGGTTTCTTCTGGTCATCAAAAAGAAGATCTCCAAAGGCAGAAGGACGTGGTGTCCAGATATTGCGAAGTCAATGGCTATCAGTTTAAGATCATTCAAGACGTTGGATCAGGTCTCAACTATAAGAAAAAGGGCCTGACAGAGCTGATCAACATGATCTGCAAGAAGCAGTGCGAACGAGTCGTGGTAAATTACCAAGACCGGCTTGTCCGTTTTGGCTTTGAAATGATTGAGACAATCTGTCAAGCAAACGATGTAGAGCTGGTTGTCATCAATCAGACAGACAACGTTGATCCTAATTCAGAACTTGTAGAAGATGTTTTATCTATAATCACTGTTTTCTCAGCTAAGCTGTATGGAAAGAGGTCGCGTCAGAATGCGTCAGAATGCAAGAGTCATCCAAGAAAGCCAAAAGCTCTTCAATCAAGCAGACAGTGACAAAGACTCAGCCCAAGACAGTTAGAGTCTACTCCAAAAAGTTAAGCGATGAAGAATTTGCCAGAATGTCCGACTTCTTTGAAAGATACGGCAGGTGCCGGCATTTCTTTTTGAACCGCTACTGCGGTATCAAGTCGATGCTTGCGGTTAATAACTGGCAGACTCTGCGCAACCAAGTTCGCAAGTGGGACAAACCGGTTAAAGGCACAAAAGGAAAGCTGGAAA
>NZ_JBUBHO010000006.1:0-18297 GCF_057197965.1 Lactobacillus sp. WILCCON 0149 | reverse complement strand
TGTCATTGCCGCTAAAAGAAACGAACAAAAATCGTCAAAAGGCTGTTTTTGACGAAAAAGCCACAAAATCCCGCTAGAAAGAATGGACAAAAATAGCAAAAGCAAGATTTTGCCAAAAAAGCCGTAATATCTAATCATGATAGCTGTTGGTTGACAGCAAAATGCAAGGAAACAAGGAGACAAATATGAAATTCAGAAATATCGTAGCAGCCACCGCCATGCTTTTGAGCTTTGGCTTGGCAACTAGTAAAGCATATGCCGCCGAAGATACCACGCCAGTGATTACACTAGGCAATTCTTTGAGCGAAAGCCAAAAGAAGGGTACTTTGAAAATCTTGAAGTCAGCGTTAAGCGACAGCAGCAGCTACAACACCTTGACCGTAACAGGGGATGACTTGGTAACTTATCTGAATCCTGCTGGCAACAACTTTACCAGCTCATCTGGCGTTTGGTCTAGCGCGGCTATCGAAAAGACCAGCTCTGGTAGCGGGATCAACGTTCGAATTCTCGACTACAATGGCGAGAACAACATTACGTCCATTACGTCAGATCAGTACCGAAATGCGGCTGTTACTGCAGGTATTTCAGACGCCAACATCTATGTGACTTCAGCTACGCCAATTGATGGCTCTGGTGCGTTGGCAGGGATCTATAAGGCCTACTCTAAGAGCGGCGACAAGCTGAACCAGAAGCAGATCACCGCGGCTCAAGATGAGCTTAATACCTTGAGCGGCATTAATGGCCAAAACAAGGATAAGGATGGATATTCTGATGCTCAGCTTAACAATGCCGTAGCGGGTGCCAAGAAAGCAATGGCTGATCAAGGCAGTGGCTTGACCAAAGATGAAATCACTAAAATTGTAGATGATGAACTTGCAAAGAACGGGTTGGGCAATGCTCTCACTGATGCCCAAAAGCAGCAAATCATCAATCTTTTAGTTGAGATTGCCAACTCTGGCGCTCTCAACTCACCAACATTTAAAAAGCAGGCAGGACAGGCAATGAACGCGATCCAGGAAAATGCAAAAGGCGTTTTTGACAAGCTTAATACTGAAGAAAATCGCAATGCTTTGCAAAAGCTCTGGGATGCCGTTGTTGAGTTCTTTACCAGCATTAATCTGAAATAGCACTGACTATCCGATTTTTGTTATTATTTGCAGCATGTTTGCTGAACGAGCCCTTTTTATGCCAATAGTATTCTATTGGTACAAGAAGGGCTTTTTCGTTTACAGTTACACCAAAAACAGTAAAAAAGTTATTAGTTAAAAGTATTAGTAAAATCCTCATGTAAAGCTTTATATAGGAGAAAAGAAGCGAGGTAAACCTCAATGACTGATAACAAGAAAAATAGCAAGTACAACGTACTTGAAGCTGCGGCTGATCGTACGCCACACTACGGCTTTCGGAAATTGTCAGCCGGCTTGGCTTCTGTTTTGTTGTCTACTACGCTGTGGGTTGGCAATCAGGGTCAAGCGCATGCTGCAACTGGCAATGCCGAAGCAAATGGCACTGAAGATGAAAACAAGAGCCAGGGAAAAACATCCGTAGCGACAAGCAGCGGGGTTGTAGTACAGAAGTCTGATGGCTCAAAAACAAATGATCAATCAACTGCTCAAGCAAGCACCCAATCAGCTGATGAAAAGCAGACCAGTGATGGCCAAGCAAAAGTGCCGGATCAAGCTGATTCTCAATCTGCCACCAAGCAAGCTGCCAGTGCTGAAAATGCTGCCTCAAATCAAGAGAACAAGACAATCAGCAACACTTCAACTGATAATGCCAATAAGGCTCAAGATGCCAATGTAGCAAAAGATGCTGATAATTCAAGTACTGACAGTACTAGCAATGCCAATAGTAACAATAGCAGCAATACCGCCGGGGATGCTAAGAGCCAGTCTGTAGAGAAAGACTCTGCCAAGGCTGACTCCGATGCTAACGCTGATGCGGACGCAGGTGCAAATGAAGGGGATGCTGCTCAAGAAAAGGCATCAGACATCAGCAAGTCTGGTCAAGAATCTTCAACTGAAGCATCTAATAACAATAGCGCTAGCGAGCAGACAAGCAAAACTGGTTCTATTGCAGCCAGCTCAACCAGTACGGAAGGCGATTCCAGTCCAACTTCCGCAAATGGTGCTTTTATGGAAGTCAGCTTGGCTGATTTGTCCGATTCATTTTTAGCAAAATCATCCAATACCTTAAACAGTGCGGCAAAAGCGGCAACAAATGCAAAAATGCTTTCTGTCAGCTTAGCGGCATCGAATTTGGCAAGTCAGTACGATCCGAAGGGGACTGAAACGACAGTTGTTTATGGAAGCTCAATTAATCCAACAAGCCTCATCAGCAACTTCTCTTCTTTGCCTAGTGGAACAACAGCAACGCTTTCTTCAAGCGTAAATACGTCCAAAGAAGGCCGCTATAGCGCAACGGTTACTGTCAGATACTCAGACGGCAGCACAGATAGCGTTAATTCAATTGTTTGGGTAACGCCGTCTGGCATCACCAATATTGCTAAATCACTGTCTTTCAACTACGGAGACAACGACCAATTAACGCAAAACGTTGATATTGACACTTGGGTTCCTTTCTTGCTTGACAACAGCGGCAATATCTCTGGTACCGCAGTATTGGATTCCTCAAGCGTAAAGAAAGGCAACAAGATCTACCTTGGTGCCTTGGCTGAAAAATACGGTGAATCAATTGGTGAAAGTGGTAGTGTTGAGATCACCGACTCAGACGGCAGTGTCCTTGGCCGCCTCTATAAGACCGGCCAATCAGAGCTGCTTGAAACTACTGGTGAAGATAAAAACAGAATCACTAGTTTTTACATCGAAGTAACCACTGATAAGGAATACATTGGTGATGTCAATGTTTCCTTTAACTTGGTGGGTGACGAATTCAAGCACGACGACCAATCGGTTATTGATAAGCGCTTAGTTTATGTTACCAACACCGATGACCCATATGACTATTCTGGCACTATCGTTCAAAAGCGCTGGGTACACTCCATTGGTCATAATGACAAGGAATACACGATCAATCGGTCTGTGCCTACGCAAGAAGTAGCAGACATTGGGACAGAGAACAACTCAAATGTATTTATCGACCCGCCATACCAATTTTTGACCTTGCCATCAACAATGGCTGGCTATACCGAATCGCCGATTTATTCCGGGTCATCAAATGTGGAATTGGCTAAAAAGATCTATAAAGAGTCATGGGCATCTAAGGGCACCACTAAGCCAGCAGATTTGCCGGCAGAAACTAATTTCCACCAGGTCTACCAATTTACGATGCCTTCAGCTGGCAATGTACCTGCCGATCAATTTATCAACCAGGTCTACATCAGAAACCAGATTCAACTGGCAACAGCAGACGGCAGTCCTTCAAACATCTGGACTTTCTTGAGTGGCTCCGGCTTGCCAAACAGTCAATTAAAGCATATTGCTTTGAAAGATGGCTTAACCATTCAACAGATATACGATCAAACGCCATCTGGCTATATTGCTATTTCCCGGCAAGCAAATGGTCAATATTTGATCGGCGTGAATTTGACCGCGGACGACTTTAAAGTTACTGATGAAGAATTGGAACGTGCGATTAACCGCAGCTCTATTGGCTTGAACAAAAACTACGATCAGATCCTGGCCGCAAACAAGCAATTCTACATTAACAATCCGATTAAGTCTATTGCTACTTGGTTTAGCAACTTAGACATTTCGCAAAGAACCATTTCAATTGAATACGGTGAAAATACTGACACTACGTCATCCAAAGACGGCGAATACATTCTGATGAACGTAACGCCAAATCAAACGAGCACTATGACGGCCGTTAATTACTATGCGGGGGATGCCAACACTTCTGGCAAGACTTTGAAGCGGGTTAATGCCTACTTTGTTGACGATGATCAAAACGGCGCTTTGGTAGGTATTGTTCACACTTACAGCGGTGCTAGTGGCGACTCTGTTGCTTTGAACTTGACGGTTCCTAACGGCTATAGATTGGCTAGCGGTCAATCAGGTCCTGCATCTTACACGTTAAAGGACACCAACAGCGATATTGTTATCCACTTGAAGAAAGCTACTCAAATAGCGACTATTACGTACATTGATGACAATACAGGCAAGACTCTGAAGACGGATTCTTTGAGCGGGGTAACTGGTGGCCATTCAGGCTACACGACGGCATCTTCAATTTCTAATTATGAGAAACTTGGCTATTCACTTGTCAGTGACTCAACAAGCGGTGGTGAAATTGTCTTTGACAGCGATAATTCTGTTGATCAAGCTTACACAGTTCACCTCAAGCACACTTTAAAGAAGCCGGAAGGCAATACCACATATACTCATAAAGTAACTGTGACACGTACGATTACTTACAAGATGAGTGACGGCTCGAAGGCTCCAGCTACTGTTACTGATTCTCTTATTTTTATCGGGCAAGATACGATTGATGCAGTAACCAATGCTATTGTTTCTACAGAATGGACTGCAGCTCAAGATTTTGCGGATGTAACAACTCCGGCTATTGCTGGATATACTGCTAACAGAGCTGTTGTAAGCAATAAGGGAATTACTCATGACCATGCCAATATTGCTGAGGTCGTAACTTACATGCCAGATGCGCAAAAAGCAACCGTAACTTATATTGACGGGACAACAGGCAAGACCTTGAAGACTGACTCTTTGAGTGGGGTAACCAATGCTAAGAGCGGCTATACGACGACTGGAACTATTGCAACGTACAAGGGACTTGGATATGCTTTAGCCAGCGATACAACGAATGGCAAAGAAATCGTTTTTGACGCAAACGATTCGGAAAATCAGAACTACACGGTTACTCTCGTTCACACTTACCAGACTGTAACGAATACTGACAACATTCAAGTTGGAACGCCGATTAACTCTGGTGCAGGCAGTGCAACGTGGCCAAGTGGAACAAACAAGGCGAGTCTCGAAGATTCCGTGAACAGAACTATCAACTACGTAGTTACTGGCGGCAAGAAGGCAGCCCCAGCAAGTGCCCACGATAATCTGAACTATACCGCCACAAAGACGGTTGACAAGGTAACGGGCGAGATTGTTGCTTCTTCTTGGTCATCTGACCAAAACTTTAGAGATGTAACGAGTCCAGCATTAAAAGGCTATACGCCTAACCGCAGCATCGTATCTAATACTGGAATTGGTCACGATCATGCAGACATCGTTGAAACGGTAACTTACAGTCCTAACACGCAGAAGGCAACGGTAACGTACATTGACCAAACTACTGGCAAGCAGCTGAAGCTTGATACGCTGACGGGGCTTACGCTTGAAAACAGCGGCTATACCACTGCATCTGCTATCAAAGGCTACACCGACAACGGCTACGCTCTGGTAAGCGACAATACTAATGGCCAAGAAATCGTCTTTGATGACGATGATGCGGCAACGCAGGCCTACACGGTCGTCTTGAAGCACACTTACGTAACCGTTACGCCAATTAATCCAGGCACGCCAGGTACGCCAATGAACGCCGACAAGAACGGTACCAAGTATCCAAGTGGGACTGACGCTGGCAGCTTGAAAGATTCAGTCACGAGAACGGTCAACTACGTCGTAAAGGGCGGCAAGAAACAGGCTCCTTCAAGCGTGACAAACACTTTGAACTACACTGCTTCAAAGACTATCGACAGAGTAACTGGTGAAATTACCCAAACTTCATGGAGCGGCAATCAAGACTTTGCGGATGTCAACACGCCAGCTTTGCAAGGCTACACGGCAGACAGGGCAACCGTAAGCAACAAAGGGATTGCCCACGATCATGCCGATATTACGGAAACTGTAACCTACAACCCGGATGCTCAGAAGGCAACGGTAACGTACATTGACCAAACTACTGGCAAGCAGCTGAAGCTTGATACGCTGACGGGACTTACGCTTGAAAACAGCGGCTATACCACCGCATCTGCTATCAAAGGCTACACCGACAACGGCTATGCCTTGGTAAGCGACAGTACCAATGGCAGCGCAATTGTCTTTGATGACGATGACGCGGCAACGCAGGCCTACACGGTCGTTTTGAAGCACACTTACGTAACCGTTACGCCAACTAGTCCTGGTACGCCAGGTTCGCCAATGAACGCCGACAAGAACGGTACCAAGTACCCAAGCGGGACTGACGCTGGTAGCTTGAAAGATTCAGTCACGAGAACGGTCAACTACGTCGTAAAGGGCGGCAAGAAACAGGCTCCTTCAAGCGTGACAAACACTTTGAATTACACTGCTTCAAAGACTATCGACAGAGTAACTGGTGAAATTACCCAAACTTCATGGAGCGGCAATCAAGACTTTGCGGATGTCAACACGCCAGCTTTGCAAGGCTACACGGCAGACAGAGCAACCGTAAGCAATAAAGGGATTGCCCACGATCATGCCGATATTACGGAAACTGTAACCTACAACCCAGATGCTCAGAAGGCAACGGTAACGTACATTGACCAAACTACTGGCAAGCAGCTGAAGCTTGATACGCTGACAGGCCTTACTCTTGAAAACAGCGGCTACACCACAGCTGCTACTATCAAGAGTTTCACCGACAACGGCTATGCCTTGGTAAGCGACAGCACCAATGGCAGCGCAATTGTCTTCGATGACGATGATGCGGCAACGCAGGCCTACACGGTCGTCTTGAAGCACACTTACGTAACCGTTACGCCAACTAGTCCAGGCACGCCAGGTACGCCAATGAACGCCGACAAGAACGGTACCAAGTACCCAGGCAGCACAGATAAGGCAGGCCTTACGGATTCCGTAAATCGGACTATCACTTATGTAGTAGTTAGCGGAAAAGATGCCGCACCTGCAGCTCGGAAGGATACTTTGAACTACACCGCTTCAAAGACTATCGACCGGGTTACTGGTGAAATTACCCAAACTGTCTGGAGCGGCAATCAAGACTTTGCGGATGTCAACACGCCAGCTTTGCAAGGCTACACTCCTGATAAAACAGTGGTAAGCAACAAAGGAATTGCCCATGACGCTCAAGATATCGACGTTGTAGTTACCTACAATCCGGATGCTCAGAAGGCCAGCGTTATTTACATTGACTCTACTACGGGTCAGCAGCTGAAGAACGATGAGCTGAGTGGATTTACGCACACTGATTCTGGCTATACCACAGCCGCTACTATTAAGAAGTACCAAGATTTGGGCTACGTGCTTGTTTCAGACGAAACTAACGGCAAGAGCATTGTCTTTGACAATGATGACGCGGCCAATCAAACTTACAAGGTTACTTTGAAGCATACCTACGTAACCATTACCAACGAGAACCCGCAAACGCCAGGCACTGCAATTAACTCAGGCGAGGGCAGCGCCGTATATCCAGATGGCACGGACAAGGCAGGGCTGAATGAAACGGTTAACCGGACCATCAACTACGTCGTGGCAAATGGCAAGAAGCAGGCTCCTGCTAGCGTACAAGATGCATTGAACTACACTGCTACCAAGGTGGTAGACAAGGTAACCGGGGCGCTTATTTCCGTAGCGTGGAGCGAAAATCAGAATTTCACTGATATTGCATCCCCGGCATTGAAGGGCTATACGCCAAGTCAGCAAACTGTAAGCAACAAAAATATTGCTTATGACCATGCGGACATCGTTGAAACCGTTACCTACAATCCGGATGCGCAAAAAGCAACCGTAACCTACATTGACCAAACTACTGGCAGACAGCTGAAGCTGGACACTCTGACAGGCCTTACTCTTGAAAACAGCGGATACACCACAGCTGCTACTATCAAGAGTTTCACCGACAACGGCTATGCTCTGGTAAGCGACAATACTAATGGCCAAGAAATCGTCTTTGATGACGATGACGCGGCAACGCAGGCCTACACGGTCGTTTTGAAGCATACCTACATCACGGTAACGCCAGAGAATCCGGGCACGCCAGGGTCTCCTATTAATGCTGACAAGAACGGCGTAAAATATCCAGATGGCACGGACAAGGCAGGCCTTACGGATTCTGTAACTCGTACTGTCAACTACGTTGTAGCAAATGGCAGAAAGCTGGCACCAAGCAGCGTGAAGGATACGCTGAACTATACTGCTTCAAAGATCATTGACAGAGTTACAGGTGAGGTTACTCAGACGTCATGGAGCGGCAATCAAGACTTTGCGGACGTTAAGACGCCAGCCTTGAAGGGCTATACTCCGGACAGATTTGCCGTAAGCAACCAGAACATTGCTCATGACCATGCCGATATTACGGAAACTGTTACCTACAACCCAGACGCTCAAAAGGCAACGGTAACCTATATTGACCAAACCACAGGCAAGCAGCTGAAGCTGGATACTTTAACGGGTCTTACTTATGAAGGCAGCGGCTACACTATGGCAGCTACGATCAAGAGCTACACTGACAATGGCTATGCTTTGGTAAGCGACAATACCAATGGCAATGAAATCTTCTTTGATGATGATGACGCGGCAACGCAGGCTTACACGATTGTCTTGAAGCATACCTACATCACTGTAACGCCAGAAAAGCCAGGCACGCCAGGGTCTCCTATTAACGCCGATAAGAGCGGCGTAAAATACCCAGACGGAACTGACAAGGCAGGCCTTACCGACACGGTAAACAGAACCGTTACTTACGTAATCAAGGGCGGCAACAGAGCTGCTCCAGCAAGCGTAAGCGATTCGCTGAACTATACTGCTTCAAAGACTATCGACAGAGTAACTGGCGAAGTTACCGAGACCGTCTGGTCTCCAAACCAAGACTTCAAGGATGTCAACACTCCAGAGCTTCAAGGCTATACCCCGGACCGCAAGGTAGTATCCAACAAGAACATCGCTCACGATGCTGCTGATATCAGTGAATTGGTAACCTACAAGGCAGACAACCAGGTAGTTCACATCACTTACCACGACGACACGTCTGGTGAGGACTTGAAGATGCTTACGCTGAACGGCGAAAGCGACACGATTGTCTACACTAATGAGGGCGGCTGGCATCCGTACACGACCACTGCCAACATCACGCACTACCAGGACAACGGCTATGCATTAGTCAGCGACGATACCGGCGGCAAGCAGATCACCTTTGACCACGTGACGGGCACTGACCAGTACTTCGTGGTTCACCTCAAGCACACCTACACGACTGTAACTGAAAAGACTCCAGGCGATCCAGGCAAGCCGATCAACAAGGACCCGAACGGTGCCAAGTATCCGTCAGAAACCGACAAGGCAAGCCTGGGCAGAGACGTCAACCGGACGATTGTCTACACCATGAGTGACGGGTCAAAGGCGCCAGACAGCGTGAAGGACAAACTGCATTTCACGCTCGTAAAGACTATCGACAACGCTACTGGCAAAGTAGTCAAAGCAGTTTGGTCAGACAACCAGGACTTTAAGGACATTGCATCCCCAACTGTGAAGGGTTATACGGTAGACAGAGCTACTGTAAGCAATACTGATATTCCTTACAGCAGCGATGACATCACTGAAAACGTCACCTACACTCCAGACATCCAAAATGGCAAGGTAACCTACATTGACCAAACCACTGGCAAGACCTTGAAGGTTGACGATTTAAGCGGGGTAACCAGCGGCCATTCAGGCTACACGACGGCAGAAGAAATCGCGGCGCTTGAAGGCAAGGGCTATGAATTAGTCAGCGATGACACCAATGGCAAAAAAATTGTCTTTGACAACGACGATGACAAGGATCAAGCCTACACTGTTACTCTCAAGCATACCTACGCTACGGTAACGGAAGAAAATCCTGCAACTCCTGGCACGGCTATCAATAAGGATCCGAATGGGGCTAAATACCCAGATGGCACAGACAAGGCAAGCTTGGGCAGGGATGTAAGAAGAACGATTACTTATCGCATGTCAGACGGCAGTCAAGCCCCTGGCCCTGTAGACAGCGTTCTGCACTTTACGGCGACTAAGGTCGTTGACAAAGTAACCGGCGAAATCATCTCTACTTCATGGTCGTCAGCCCAAGACTACGACGACGTTGAGAGCCCAGCGGTCAAGGGCTACACTCCATACCAGAAGGTGATCAGCGACAAGGGGATTACTCATGAGCACGCCGACATTAACGCAGTCGTAACTTATGATCCAGATGCTCAAAATGGCAAGGTGACCTATGTTGACGATACGACTGGTCAGATCATCTTAGTCAAGGAATTGTCTGGCAAGTCAAATGGCCATTCAGGCTACACGACGGCAGAAGAAATCGCGGCGCTTGAAGGCAAAGGCTATGTCCTTGTCAGCGACGATACAAATGGTCAGGAAGTCGTCTTTGATGACGAAGACAGTTCAGACCAGAACTACACCGTCAAGCTTGCTCACCGGATTGACGCCTCAACCGAAGATCACACTGCAACTCGCACTATTCGCTTGCATGAGCCAGGTGGCTTGAAAACGATCAAGCAGGTTGGCCACGTTACTCGCAGCGTTAAGACGGATGCTGTAACAGGTCAAAAGACTTACGGCGAATGGTCCAAGGACAAATGGAGCAAGCTCGATATTCCTTCTATCATGGGCTACTCAGCAGATCTTGATGAGGTAGCTAAGAAGATTGTGGATGGTGACACCAAGGACGAAGTGGTAGATATCAACTACAAGAAGAAGTCTGCTACTCCGGCCAAGGAAGAGCCAAAGAAGGAAACGACCAAGCAAGCAGTTCAGACTGAACCGAAGCAAGAATCACCTGCTGTTTCCGCAGTGCAAGACTCAGCTGCATCTTTGCCTCAGACGGGCAACAGCAGCAATGCTTTGATGCAGTCAGCTGGCATGTTTGCGACAGGCGCGTCTCTCTTGGCTACGATCATCAACCGCAAGAAGAAATCAGAAGAATAGCAAGCATAGCGGCATCAGCTGGTAGAAACTGTTGATGCTCAAAAACGGCTTTGAGGTTTTCTCAAAGTCGTTTTCTTGTGTTATAGCCAAAATTCAGCGAAAGGAATTCTGAAGCTGGCCATAACTATTGGTAAAATGTAATCAGAAAGTACAAGATACTGTCTAATCGCAAAGAAATGAGGAAAAGAACATGAAATTCGTAAAGATTGCGTCTGGCGTATCCGCGTCAGTAGCATTGCTTGGTGCGGGTGGGGCAGCTTCAATGTCTCAAGCGCAAGCGCAAGCAGCTGTGAAGTACCAAATCCGCGTGTCTAAGAAAGCATACGTCTACACTTCCAAAGGCAAGAAAACCAAGAAGTCCTATAAGAAAAATGCAAAGGTGACTGCATACGGCACCAAATGGATCAAGGGCAAGCAATACTATAGATTGGGCAAGGGTCGCTATATCCGCACTAGCTACGCTAAAAAGGTAGTAGCTCGCTACAGCTACTCCACACAGACCAAGATGATTACCCGGACGATCAAGATGTACCAGCCAAAAGGCGTCAAGAAGGTCATTCAGAACGCCTACATCAAGCGGACGGTAAAGACTGATAACAAGACCAAGAAGAAGACCTATGGAGCCTGGTCCACCTCCTATTGGAAGAAGTACACAGTAGCCAAGGTATCCGGCTATACTGCAAGACGGTCATCCGTAGGTGCCTACAAGGTAACCAGCAAGACCAAGAATCAGACTGTCAAGATTACCTATAAGGCGGTCAAGAAGACGAACAAGAAAAAGCAGACGTCTAAGAAGACCGATGGCAAGCCTGCAACAAAGCCTTCTACAACACCGTCAAAGCCGGCTAACAGTGGATCATCCGGTTCTAATGGGAATTCCGGGTCTTCATTTTCAAGCAGCAGCTCAAGCTCAGATAATCCCGGCAAGGGGGATGCAAGATCATCTGACAAGCCATCCAATAGCGAATCAAGCTCGCCAGATTCTAACAAGCCTTCAGAAAAGCCATCAGAGCCAGTCAAAACTGCACCGGCTGATAAGGTAACAACTAAAGAAGTGCTTTTTAAGACAGTCTACCAAGCAGACAGCTCCATGGAGGCCGGAACGAAGGAGACCGTTAAAAACGGCGAAAACGGCATTGACACTACGACTACCAAGTACAATGTCGATGGCAGCGTAAAGAGCACTTCTACAGCTCGCACTAAAGAAGCTGTTGACGAAGTGATTGCGGTTGGCACTAAAACGTCAGTAAAGACCGAAAGTCTGCCATACAAGACCGTAAACAAGGATGACAACACCTTGGCCAAGGGTGCTACCAAAGTCGTCACCAAGGGCGAAAATGGCTCAAAAACGACTACTACGACTTATAGCTTGAATACCCAGACAGGTGAAGTGACTCCAACTTCATCCGTAAAGACGGTAGATCCAGTTGATGAAGTAGTTGCGGTTGGCACTAAAGAAGCAGAATCATCCAAGCCATCAGAGCCAGTCAAGACTGCACCAGCTGACAAGATAACAACCAAAGAAGTGCCTTTTAAGACTGTCTACCAAGCAGACAGCTCTATGGAAGCCGGAACGAAGAAGACTGTTAAAAACGGCGAAAACGGAGTTGACACTACGACTACCAAGTACAATATCGATGGCAGCGTCAAGAGCACCTCTACGGCTCGCACCAAAGAAGCGGTTGATGAAGTAGTTGCGGTTGGTACTAAAACATCAGTAAAGGCCGAAAGCTTACCATACAAGACCGTAAACAAGGATGACGGCACTTTGGCCAAGGGTACTACTAAAGTCGTCACCAAGGGCGAAAATGGCTCAAAAACGACTACTACGACTTACAGTTTGAATACCCAGACAGGTGAAGTGACTCCAACTTCATCCGTAAAGACGGTAGATCCAATTGATGAAGTAATTGCGGTTGGTACAGCGGTAGCTCCCGCACCAAAAGTAAGAAACGAAACAGTAGCCTACAAAACTGTTTACCGGGCAGACAGCTCTATGGAAGCCGGGACGAAGAAAACTATCAGAACTGGTGTAAATGGCGAAGATGTGACTATTACCATCTACAACATTGACGGCAGCATCAAGAGCACCTCAACGACCCACAGCAAAAAAGCAGTCGATCAAATCGTTGCAGTAGGTACCAAGCAAACTGTCAAGGTAGAAACGATTTCTTACAAGACGGTCAAGAAAGATGACAGCACCTTGGCTAAAGGCACTACCAAAGTTATTACTGCGGGCGAAAATGGTTCTAGAACAACCACTACCACCTATAATTTGGATACTGAAACCGGGAAAGTTACTGCCAACGAACAAGTAACTACGGTGGATCCAGTTGACGAGGTAATTGCGGTTGGTACTAGGGAGGCCAATCCGTTCAATGCTGAAAAGACAGTCGAACTCAAGCAGAAGCTGCTTGAATCCATCAATAACTATAGAGCTAAAGTTGGTGCAAGCCCTCTGACTATGCTTGATACTTACGACAGTATTTTGGACGAACGGGCTGCAAGCAAGGCCAAAGATCTGGGCACCAAAGGAAGCTACGATCACAGCGGTCGTGATTCTCTGCCAGATGTACTTACAAAAGAAGAAGCGGTAGATGGTTATGTTCACGGCGGCGAATCAATCGGTGCCAACAGCTTTGGCCTCTATGATTCAACTGAAGATCAGATCAATGGCTATCTGGCATATGAAAAGATGGCAGAAGACGATGAAAAAGCCGACTACCAAGCTATTGTGATCGATAAGACGCGCGACTACTTTACAGGGCCTAGTCAAACCTACAAACATTACACCATGATGGTCGACAAGAAGATCAGCAAAGTCTACATGGGCGTTGGCACGTATGTTGACGCAAATGGCAACGCATGGCTTGCCGCAATTTTTGAATTCGAACTGTAGCAACCTCATCAGCGATAACAGGAATAGCAAATAAGAAGCATCCTCTCGTACAGAAATGTGCGGGGCAGGGATGCTTTTTTTTGCCCTCAAAATTCCCCAAAAGGAATTCTGACGAGGCTGTAATCTGCATGGTACAATGCAGGTGCAGTGAAATCAAAGCAAACCACAAGAAAAATACAGGTCTAGGGGGCGTGCAAATAATTCAAGGAAAAAGCAATGAAGATAGCAAAAACACGTTAGGAAAGGTCCAATAATTAGGAGGGAATCATGCAGCTAATAAATTAGGTATTCAATTCTATCCAATTACTAAGCACTAGTTCTTACTAGTGCTTTTTTGTGTGCTATAATTGTCTTAACAAAATGAAAGGACGATCTAGTCATGGCTGATGAATATATTGGCATCAAAGAAGCGGCTGCGTATCTGAAGGTCTCGATTTCCACTATGAGGCGCTGGGAAAAGAAAGGACTTATTGTCCCTCTCAGAACTGCAGGAAATCGCAGAAGATACACCAAAAAACAATTAGATACCTTGCTGGGTGTTGATACAAGGCCAGACAACGATGCCTTGGCCAGCAAGTCGTTGGTAATTGGATATTGCCGTGTATCCTCCTCCGGGCAAAAAGCAGATCTTGAAAGACAGGTTGAAGTCGTAACCAACTACTGCGAGAAGCAAGGCTACCGCTTCCGAATCATCAAGGATATTGGCTCTGGCATGAACTATAAGAAAAAAGGCCTGCAAGAGCTGCTTCGGCTGATATGCGAAGGCGGATGTGGAAAGATCGTTATCAACTACAAAGACCGGTTGGTTCGCTTTGGATATGAGCTGATTGAGACAGTCTGCAGCGAACACAACGTTGATATTGAAATAATCAATGAGACTGATGATGTCTCATATGAAGAAGAACTGACGGATGACGTGCTGGCAATCATTACGGTCTTCTCTGCCAAGCTGTATGGCAAGCGAAGCCATCGCAATGAAAAGATCGTCAGCGAAAACAGAAAGCTGTTCTCAAAAAATGACACGAAAGACAAGAAAAAAGGTTCAGACTAAGACTGTCAGAGCCTATACCGTAAAACTGACTGATGAAGAAATGAAAGAGCAGGATGAGCTGTTTGTCAGCTATGGCAGATGCAAGGATCTGCTCTTTGCTCAGCTGTGCGGAATCAATCACATGACTGACCAGTGGCGTGATCCAAGAGACAGAATCCGCAAGCACGACGGTGAAATCAAGAAGGCCCGCAAAGCTGTCAAAGACTGGAAAAAAGCCTATAAGAAGAACAAAGCTCAAGGATTGAAAGCTCCCGATGCCAAAACAGTCAGACTTGCAAAGCAAAAGCTTCTGAATGAGCAGTTTGGCATTCAAGGTCGGCACGTAACGGAAGCCGTTAAAGACGTGTGCATGAATCTCAATTCCATGTGGTCAAATCTTGGCTCAAAACTGAAAAAGCAGGTGCAGGCCAATGACTCATTGGCTAGTGCTGAGCGTCAGTATCTCAATTACGTCTTCACTTCGCCATATTATTGGCAGCTCATCTTGCAAGGACGTGAGGACGAAGCTAAGCCAAGCAAGAAAAACAGTAAGTATCCCGCACTGAGAGCGGCATTGACAGAAGAGCAGCTCCACCACAGCTTTGGATACATCAGACGTCTTACCAGAAAGTACAAGCCATATCCTCATTCAAGTGCCGCACGCTGCATGCTCTGTGACGAAATAATGTGGAGAATTGTCGAAAAAGATGGGGCAAGCTATCTGAAGATTATGACGGCAAAGCCGGGCAAGCCAAAGATGTTTAAGCTGACAGGGCCATACTGCTATGCAAATAAGAATAAGCGTGGCGATATCCAGCTCATTCTTGACAGAGACAAAAAGCGACTGGAGGTTCACCGTGCTATTAAGACAGCTGCAGCTGACAAACGCAAGCCAAAGAAGAAGCTGGGCATGGACAAAGGCCTGGCCACTCTTATTTCGTGCAGCAGCGGTAAAGAATATGGAGCAGGCTTCAGCAAGCTTGTGAACGCTGAAGCGGAGCGAATCAATCGCCGCAATACGAATCGCAACAAATACATCCAGCCAGCAAAAGAATTGAGACGGCAAAAATCTGATTTGGAAAAGAAATTGGCAAGTGATCACTCTGCCAAGACAAACAAGCGCATCAGATGCCGCATTGGCAGCATTGAGCGCCAAATTGCTCGTCTGGAAAATCATCATCTTGGCAATAAGCTCTATCACCGCCAACACGAAAGAAAGCAGAACAATATGGAGCGGATGATGAACGAAAGCATCAGACAGATGCTTGTGGCTGAAAAGCCAGACGCTCTTGTCAAAGAAGATCTGAGCTTTACTAAAGAAAAGCTGCCAAAAGCAGCAAACCGCTATGAGGCAAAAGTAAGACGCAAGCTGTCTTCATGGGCAAAAGGAACATTGGACAAGCGCATCGAGTATCTGTGCGCCAGTCAAGGAATCAAGACGATCGATGTCAATCCAGCATATACGTCACAGTTCTGCCAAAGATGCGGTGCGCATTTCAGCGAAAGAAAAGGCACGCATCATGAGACAGCGGTTTGCCCAAATTGTGGAGAAATGAACGCAAATACAGCCGCAGCCGTAAACATCTTGAGAAGGATGGATGACAAGGAAATAACATTGTACACGCCATATCAAAGCGTTAAAAAGATTCTTGAAGAACGCTATGCGAAAAAGCAGGCAGTGACGGCATAGTCTATCAGTCAAAGCGTCACAAGCGTGGGTTCGCCCCTGCTTCAAGTCTGGGACTGGGCGCGCCCTAGAGCCTCGGCACTAGGGAAACTTAGGACATATTCCTGCCTGCTTCACAAGCATCGCCTCCGGGCCTTGTTTGTGAAGCATGGCGAACTCTTTGACTGTGCGTATGATAAAAGCATCAGAAGCTAGGGGCGACTTTAGTGGAGGTGCAGACAACCGAACGCACAAGGCATTTCCTCGTGAAAAAGCCTAAAAAAATCCTCTAGTTTCGGCTAGAGAACAAGAATGTGATCATTAATGCTCACTTGGATATTAATGGACATGTTTTTGAATTCGGTGTAAATGGTACTAAGACTACCACTACTGCCTACGCTTTGAATACAGCAACTGGTGAAGTAGCGTCAAGCTTATCCGTTAAGGTCATTGACCCAGTTGATGAAGTAGTTGCAGTCGGAACTAAAGTAGCACCAGCAGACAAGGTGACTACTAAAGAAGTACCGTTCAAGGCCATCTACAAGGCCGATGACACTATGGAAGCTGGCACTAAGAAGACGCTGACTAATGGCGTTAACGGCGTTGACACTACTACCACTACTTACAATTGGGACGACAGCGTAAAGAGTATTTCAACTGTACGCACCAAGGAAACTGTTGACCAAGTAATCGCGGTCGGGGTCAAGCCAGTCATCAAAAACGAAATTATCTCCTACAAATTCGTTGAAAAAGAAGATCCAACGATGGCCAAAGGCGATGAAAAGCTCATTTCCTTTGGTAAGAACGGCAAGAAGACTACCACTACCACGTATACTTTGAACACAGCAACCGGGACAGTTACTCCCGTAATTACTGTAATAACGGTAGATCCAGTAGATGCTATTTTGGCCGTTGGTACTAAGGTAGCACCGGCTGACAAGGTTACTACTTCTAGTGTGGCCTACAAGACTATCTACAAGGCCGATGACACTATGGAAGCCGGCACTAAGAAGATCTTGACCAATGGTGAAGATGGGGTAGACACTACTACTACTACTTACAACTTGGATGGCAGCGTAAAGAGCACGTCAACTGTTCACGCTAAAGTAGCTGTTGACGAAGTAATCGCAGTTGGCACCAAGTCTGTAGTCAAGACTGAAGTTATGCCTTACAAGACAGTCAACAAAGAAGACTCAACTATTGACAAAGGCATTACTAAGACAGTTACATCTGGCGTAAATGGCTCAAAGACTACCACTACGATCTACACTTTGAACAGTGAAACTGGTGAAGTTACGGCAAGTAATTTCATTGAGACTGTAGATCCAGTTGATGAGGTGATTGCTACTGGCACTAGAGAAGCAAATCCGTTCAACGCTGAAAAGGCCGCTGAACTCAAGCAGAGACTTTTAGCCATGATCAATGATTACAGAGCTGAAGTTGGTGCAAGTCCTCTGACTATGCTTGACACTTACGACAGCATTTTGGATGAACGTGCTGCAAGCAAGGCCAAGGACCTGGGAACTACTGGCACTTGGGATCACAGCGGCTACGACAATCTTCCAGAGGCTTTGACCACAGTTAGCGATGAAGAACTGAAGGCACATGGTGCAGATGACGGCTACGTTCATGGCGGTGAATCAATCGGTGCCAATTGCTTTGGTCTCTACGATTCGACTGAGGATCAAATCAACAACTACATGCATTACGAAAAGATGGCCGAAAACGATGAAAAAGCTGACTACCAAGCAATCGTGATCGATAAGACACGTGACTACTTCACAGGGCCAAGTCAGACTTGCCTACATTACCTCATGATGATCGACAAGAAGATCAGCAAAGTCTA
>NZ_JBUBHO010000005.1:0-21059 GCF_057197965.1 Lactobacillus sp. WILCCON 0149 | reverse complement strand
AACAGTATATGACTATTGCCCGGGGGTTGATAGATACCGCGCTATTGGGTGCTTACAAAATAATTATTTTGAGAAAAAACATTAAATGTACTTTACATAGTACAGTGAAAGTGGTTTAATAGAATTAAAGATTGGCGGAAGGCGTAGTACGTAGGCTATGCTGTTTTGAAAATAAGAAATCGCTAGAAACCATAATATATATGAGATTAGGGCGGTTCCTCAACTGAACATTTGAGGTGAGAAAGATGGCAAAAAAAGAAGAGATTAACGTTAAATACGATCACTGGGTATTGATGGTTGCTGATTGCTTACAAAGCTATGGACTGGCAACAAAAGAGCAATTAGCCCTTGATTTATCAGTTAAGAAAAATATGGATATTTTTGAAGCGTATGCTACAGATGAGCTGGATTCATTGGTGGAAAAAAAGATGTACTCAGTATATCTGAATTTTCCCAACAAAATTCGTGATAAACTGAAGGAACACGGTTTTGATGATTCCCTAGAATCGTTTATGTACTTGTATGAGCTACCAGAAGTGGATACTTTGCTGATGCTCCCTGAGGACAGCATTATGACGGGCTGGACCGATAGGTAATCTACTTTTTTGGCAATACAACAAAAAAATAAAAGAAAATGCTGCTGCACGATGTTAATTCATCGGCAGCAGCATTTTTGGCTGTCATTTAGCTGACAGCATATTCATTAAGGAGTTTCTTGATTTTTTTAATGTCGTTTTTAGGCATCATATAAGATGAAATCACATTATCACTTGGATTGCTATCTGCAGTCAATTCCAGGAGCAGCTTTGCAATGAAATAGAAGATGCCACTCATGATTTTGCTTTGATCGCTGTTGTCCCTTTCTATGTTAATGGAGGTATTTGGCAGTTTAACGGTAAACGGCTTGTCAATCAGCTTGATACTGAACATTTTGCCGTCTTGAACCATTTCAGATAGGGTTATTGAAATATCAGAGATCAAAAAGCAATAATATAAGTCACTGTTTGGATCATTATCAACGTTAATAGCCTCCATAAGCGATCTGGCAGCTTTTAGCGCAAGAGTCAAATTGCTTTTATCAAGAAGCCAGAAGCCGCTTTCTTGATCTTCGGGCCACGTTTCGGAATAAGTTTCAGAATCGAGAATCCAAGTTTTTGTCATAAATTATCTTCCTAACGGATGTCTATTAAATACCACGAACATGTCCAGCAAATGATGGGTAGAAGCACTGGTTAAGAGATTGGACTTGAACGTTTTGTCCTGGCTCTGGTGCCGCAACATACTGTCCGTTGCCGATATAGATAGCAACGTGGTAGCTGCCACCTTGTGAACCCCAAAACAGCAAGTCACCTGGTTGTGCTGCGCTTACGGATTCGTAAGTGACGTCTGCTTCCTGTTGAGTGGTCGTTCTGCCAATAGAAACGCCTGCTTGAGCATAAACGTATTGGGTAAGGCCAGAGCAGTCAAAGCCTGCCGTCGTGGAACCGCCCCAAACATAAGGAATTCCTTGGTTTGCCAGTTGCTGTGCGAGAGAAACAACCTTCTGTGCAACTGAAGATGATGTTTGGTTAACAGTAGTCGTTTGCTTGGTACTTTGAGTAGTTTGAGTCTGCTTCGTCTGAGTTTTCTTTTCTTCTGAAGTAAGCTTCAGCTTTTCGCCAACCCAAATCGTTGAATTGCTCCAGGTCAAGTTGTTGGCTTTAAGGACATCTTCAGTATCGTAACCAAACTTTTCAGCAATTTCAGATACAGTGTCACCAGACTTAACAGTGTATTCTTTAACAGCTTCTGGTACATTGAGCTTTTGGTTTGGAGAGATGGTTGACTTTGCAGTCAAGCCATTTTCTTTGGCCAATGGTTCAACAGAGACGTGGGCTGCCTTAGCAAGGGATTCCATAGTATCGCCAGATTTGGCGGTTACTGTAGTAGTAGCGGCACTGGCAACGGCAGAGTGCCCAAAACCTGCTGCACCGCCAGCCAAGATGGCAGCGGCGATTTTGACATTATCTTTGAGATTAGTCATAGTCTTTTCCTTTCCAATTGGTCGAACATTGCGACATATATTTTATGTTTTCCGATAATCCGACTATCTCCGAGTTTTGTTTCCTTCAAGATCAATTCTGTGTAGACCAGCCCACTTTTTTCTATATGCTGCTTTCCAATTTCAAACAATAGGTCTGCGTCGCTGCCTTTTGTTATTTTGGCAACGATTTGATTTGTATCATCTTTCACCTTAAAGAAAGTGGAGGACTGGTTGATTAGTCTCTTCAATGATCTGGAAAAAACAATTCGGCCATTGAGTCGAATTTGGTGAGTAAGAAGCAATATTGCAAAAGGAAAGTTGAATACATCGACATTCCGCAGATGACGCATTTTAGGCATGGCTTCAAGTAAAAGGGCATACGTCAATTTATCTGAAGCATAAATTCCTAAGTAACCTGAGATTGCTTTTCTCAGTTGCTTGAAATTGATGTCTCTAGTCTGAAGCTGAAAATCGCTTGTTGGATCACTGACGAATGCACGATTCTTTTTTCGAAGAACACAGGCATCAAATTTAGCTTGATTGAAATCTGCAAGATTTTCGATAGATCTTTTTAAGTGTCTGGAAAAGATACGACTAGTGGTATTCCCATCGCTAGCGTTTGCACTGATGATGATTTCTACAGGATTTTTACAGTAGGGGCACAGTGCCACGCGCTTGTTGCTTGAGATTATATATGGTTGCTTATTGAGCTTTTTTGAAATATTCTCTGCGTTGATGTAGTACCAGAGCTTTGTATTTTCTTTAACTGCAAAGATCTTCAATAAATCCCTCTCCTCCTTTCTAAGCTTACTTACGACACAGATTTTATCGTGTAGAGCCTGTTAGTAGTTTTTTACTATTTTTGATGCGTTTTTTGGGCTAAAACCAGCTTTTTTTAAGCAACCAGTTTTTTCGGTTATTATAAGGGCGCTAATTGCAGATGTTCACTAGGCAACTCAGGAATGAGTTGCCGGCTTAATAAAAAAGAAAGAGGAGAAAAAACATGTCAGAGCCAAATAAGGCTGCAATGTTTCAAGACAACGTTTTTAAACTGAGTGATGCAATTCAAGCGTTTTGTAATGAATATGCTGCCGAAAATAATATTAATGGCATGATTGTTAACGTTTGGGCACTTATGTCTCATTTAAGCGAAAGCAGCGATTCAAAGATGAAAGATTTGGCAGGCTTGATAAAGCAGGTTCCAATTGCCTATCATGCACAGACACTGCGAGTAGTCGTGAATCGTTATGCTATTGAAAATAAAAGTCGCACTCCTCAGAAGGGGAGAAAAAATAAAAGGGTCGCTGACAAGGTATCTTTAAAAATTAGAGATATTTTGATGGATGAAACAGAGAACTTCAAAAAAATAGCGCACCGTATTCCATCACCTTTTGAAGTCGTATATTTGACTTTCAGTCATATGTTTATTCAAATTCAAAAACAAGCACCTAAAACGGAAGAAATGTCTTTGTTTATGGCGATGGTGAATGAACCTACCATTCAAAATCAAGTCTTATCTTCTTATTTGGATGCATTTGAGTCCGAATATCATTCTGAACTTTCGAAAGGGGTCTTTTGATGGCGAAAAAGTCGAAAATACTAACTTTTTTAACGCTCCTGTTGCTGCTACCTAGTTTGGCTGGGTGTACGGTTCGAAGAAATCTTTCTAAAAGTGAATATACAAAATGTTTTGAGAAAACCAGCAAGGACTTGGTGGCGAGCCAAAATGCTGCTGATCTGCTTTACAATAGCAAGAAAAAGCTGAGCAAAAAGCAGAAGCAACTCTTGCAAGAAGAAGTTTCAAAGTACGCTACCAATACTCAAAAGTCTTTAGACACGCTTGAAAAGTATGATACGTTTACGTCATATCCATCATCGGTTAAATCGTATTGCAAGCTCGCACTTGATTATGAAAGCGCAGTTCAGAAAAATGAATCAGAAAAGACGTTAAAAAAGAAGTATCACAAGGCTACTAAGCAGGCAATTGTTGTAAATCAAAAGGCAGGCTTTGAAAAGAAAACTCAAAAAATAACCAAGTCGGTGATGTTAGAAGATCCTCACTATACAGTTAAAAAAGTGGTGAAAGTTGATAAGAACGGGAAGAAAGCCGTAGTAAGTTCTGAAGCCAAATCGAAGTCAAAGAAAAAGAAAAATAAGAAGCCAAATATCCCCAAGAGCGTAATCTCGTTTTCTCCAGTTCAAGGGGCGGTTCTTATTTTAGTTTCCTCACTTTTGATAGTTGTTATCTTCATGCAGCCAAGTAAATCTGATGACAGCATGGATGCTTTGACCGCTACAGGTGGAGACTCTATGTTTGCAAAGCCTAAGCCGAGAGGGTATGAGCTGTTCTTGATTCGCTCAACACAAGTACTATTATTAGTGCTCTTGGGCGTCATTTTTGCTGCGGATAAATGGAAATGGTAAAAAAATTGCCGCAAAAGATGCGGCATTTTTGTCGAAAAAAGGCAAATGGACGACCGCTTCTTGGCCAAAGTACAAGGCTCCTAAGTACAAGGGCTACAAGACATCAAAAAGCGTCGTCAAGTCCTTTAAGGTGACTAGCAAGACCAAGAACCAGACTGTCACGATTACTTACAGCAAGGCAAAGTAAAGCGAAAGGAAAAATATGAACTACTTAAAGAGAGTTTTGAATACTCTAAAGGAGGTCAACTGGGAAAAAATTGGCCCGGCACTTGTACACTCAATGCGAAGCATCCTGGTAATAGCCATAGCAGCTCTTATTTACTGGATGATTGACAACACTATCATGGGAATGTTTTAGGAGGCCGTAGATGTCGATCAAAAAAATCTTGGATGGCAGCAAGCGAGAGCTGAAACGGATAGAGAAAAAATATGAAGAAGTTGATTCTTGGGCAAGAACTTATCAAAAGATGACAGACCCGGAATTAAAGGAGCAGACTGAAATATTCAAGTCTAGATATGAACAAGGAGAGAGCCTGGAAGATATGCTTCCAGAAGCTTTCGCGGCAATTAGAGAAGCCGACAGACGCGTTCTTGGACTGTATCCTTATAAAGTTCAAGTGATGGGCGGCATCGTGCTGCACCAAGGCAATTTGGCCGAAATGCACACCGGTGAAGGCAAGACGTTGACGGAAACTATGCCAGTTTATTTAAATGCCATTACTGGCCAAGGTGTTCACGTAGTTACCGTCAACCCCTATTTGTCTAAGCGTGATGCTGAAGAAATGGGCCAAGTCTTTACATGGATGGGGCTGACAGTTGGCGTAAATACAGATGATATGGGTAAAGAAGAAAAGCAAGCAGCCTATCAGTGTGACATTACCTATTCGACAAATGATGAGCTTGCTTTTGACTACCTTAGAGACAATATGGCCTTGTTTGAAAGTGATACGGTTCAACGGGGACTTAATTACGTTATCGTTGATGAGGCTGACTCGATTTTGATCGATGAGGCTCGTACTCCTTTGATTATTTCAGGCAGCGAAAAGTCATATAGCGTTTTGCTGTCAATTTGTGACCGCACTGCAAAATCGCTAGATCCCGATGATTACTTTGTAGATGATGAAACGCGCACAGTATCTTTAAATCCGTCTGGCGTTGAAAAATTCAATAGGGCACTGGGCGTCAAGAACTTGTTTGACAAAAACAACTATGCCGATGCCCACTACGCCAACCAGGCGATGAAAGCAAACTATGTCATGGAAAAGGACAAGGACTATATTGTAAAGGATGATGCGGTAATGATTGTTGATACCTTTACAGGGCGCGTTCAGCCAGACAGACGATATTCTGACGGTCTTCACCAAGCGATTGAAGCTAAGGAAGGCGTAGAAATCAAAGATGCTAGCCAAACTGAAGCAAGCATTACTTATCAAAACTTCTTTAGAATGTACAACAAGCTTTCTGGTATGACTGGTACGGCCGCAACAGATGCAGAAGAATTTTATGACACTTACCACATGAAAGTAGTCAAGATCCCAACCAATAATCCGATTGCCCGGATAGACTTGCCAGATATCATGTATCCAACCGAAAGAGCAAAGTATCAAGCAGCCGTGCAGGTGATTGAAGCAGTTCATAAACAAAGACAGCCAATTTTAGTGGGAACCGCCTCAGTTGAAAATTCTGAAAAGCTGTCAGCTTTGCTTGATAAAAAGAATATTCCTCATGAAGTTTTGAATGCAAAGAATCACGCCAAAGAAGCAAAAATCGTAATGATGGCAGGCCAGCCTGGTGCTGTAACCATTGCTACTAACATGGCCGGGCGTGGCACTGACATCAAGCTTGGGCCGGGCGTTAAAGAATTGGGCGGCTTGTTTGTATTAGGCACTGAAAAGCACGAATCACGACGAATTGATGACCAGTTGCGTGGTCGTGCGGGCAGACAAGGTGACCCAGGAAAAACGTTGTTTTTGCTTTCTCTGGAAGATGAACTGATTAAACGGTTCGGGAATGAAAAAATCGAGAAGGTTAAGAACAAACTCATTGACCGTGGCTTGGAATATGAACCTATTAAGAGCAAGATCGTTATTAAGAGCATGAACGCAGCGCAAAAACGAGTAGAAGGCAACAACTTCGATGAGCGGCGCAATACTCTCAGTTATGATGACGTTATTCGAGAAGAACGGGAATCAGTTTATGGCGAAAGACAGAAAATAATTTCTGGCGATGAATCCGTAGATTTGGACGCAATTCTGCTTTCGAAGTTTGCTAAAACCATTCAAAGAAATGTTTCTAAAGTTTGGCCTGATTCAAAGAAAAACAAAGAGCCAGACAACTTAGATGCATTGATCAATTTTGCATCATCAATGCTTGGCATTGAAGTGACGGATGAGGAAATCCTCAGCATGAAGTCACGAAAGGACTTCAAAGAATTTTTGTTTGAATTAGCTTGTCATGAGCTTGAGAACAAGCGCAATGAGTTGTTTAATGCTGAGCAGCTAAAAGACTTTGAAAAGGTTCTTTTGCTTAACGCTATCGATGTTAACTGGAAAGAAAACATGGACAGCATGGAGCAGCTCAGAATGTCTATAACTCTTAGAGGCTATGGGCAACAAAACCCACTAGTTGAGTATAAGAACGCCTCAGTAGAGATGTTTGAAGAAATGGTCGCTGATATTTCTGATGACGTGACTAAAGCATTTCTGAGAGCTGAAATTAGAAAGGCGTAAAACAGTGCGAAAAAAGAAGAAAACTGAGAATTCTATTCAAGAAGAAGACATCAAGCAATTGACCAAGCGTATTGTCGTTACTATCGTCGTTCTGCTGGTTTACAATCTTCTGACTTACGTTACGATTCCTGGCATCAACCCACATTCTTTAGTACAAATACAGAAGAATACGGCGCTAGAAATGCTGTCACTATTTTCCGGTGGTGGCTTTCAAACTTTATCATTGCTGTCACTTGGCGTTTCGGCTTACATTAGTGCACAGATCATTATTCAACTGCTTCAAGCCGGTGTCGTACCCATTTTTGTAGAATGGAGCAAGCAGGGACAAGTTGGCCGAAAGAAGCTCACACAAGCTACCAGAGTTCTGGCTGGCGTGCTTTCTTTTGTGCAGTCTCTCGGGCTGATTGCAGGCGTTACTACTCTGACTGGAGATGAATTTACGGTAGTGCATCCAATTTGGGACTATCTTGTTGTCTCTGTAATGCTTACTTGTGGCACTTTCATCGCTTTATGGCTTGCTGATCAAATATCAGATCGAGGCCTGGGCAATGGCGTTTCAGTTATTATTGCAGCTGGTATTATCAAAAAACTTCCAATGATGGTTCAGCGCTTTTCAAAGAGTGCCATAAAAAAAGGCGTAATCAACTGGGAAATGATTGCGATGGTAGTACTTGTCATCTTCTGCACGGTTCTGCTTATCGTATGGTTCAATAGATCCGAATACCGTATCAAGATCCAATACTCAAGGCGAGAGACGTTGGCGCCTGAAGACAGCTACCTTCCCTTAAAAATAGTTGTATCTGGCGTTGTGCCAATTATTTTTGCAAGTTCCATTTTTACAATTCCTCAAACTATCTTGATGTTCTTTAAGTCAGAGAGTAATGAAAGCTGGTTTAGAATTATATACTCCTTCTTTGATTTGAACTCTCTTTCTGGGATCATCATGTATGCGGCCCTGATTGTTATTTTTAGCTACGTTTATTCATTGGTTCAAATTGAGCCAGAGCGGCTTGCAGACAACCTCCTTAAACAGGAAGCTTACATTCCTGGGATTTATCCTGGTGAAGGTACCGCACAGTACATCAAAGATCGACTGTATGACTTGGACCTTCCGGGTTCAGTATTCTTGACCTTTATTTCAGTAGTGCCAATGGTTGTCAGTCACTTTGTTGAAGTTGATTTCCAGTTAGGCTTGACTGGCTCAAGTGTATTGATCATTGTGGGCGTACTCAGTGAAATGCAACGCCAAATTGAAGGGCTGAGAATGAAACACAGCTATGCCAAGATTTTAGATACGGTTTACGTTTTGGACTAAATATCATGCACAAAATCATTCGAAGAATTTCAAAAATTGTTTTGACAGTCTGCAGCTTGATCTTATTGTACGTTGCAATTTGTTTTGGCAAATTCTTTTATAATGAGCAACATACCTCTGTAGTGGATGTTTTAGAGGGTAAAAACGTAAACAATCTAACGATAATCTACAGACCAGATTGCCCACGCTGCCAAAAAACATTGCCTTGGCTGATTCTAAGAGAGGGCCTTATGCTTGACGATGTTAAGATTGTTAATGCTCAAAAGTTGAGCAAGGATCAGCGAAAAGGGCTAGGAGTTGAAATTTTGCCAACCTTTGTCTATCGCGGTCAAGCTCTTAATACGATGGATCACCAAGAAATATTGGACCTAATATACAAGGTGAGATCAGACAAAGCTAAAAAGCAATTCTGAAAAGTGCGAGTTTGGCTGTTACAATAAAAACGTAAATAAAGCCAACAACTGCTGAAAGAAAGAGGAAAGCAAAATGCAAAACGGACAAAATACTCAACATAGATTTTTCTATAACCCAGACTGCAGCAATGAATACAGTCATGTCGAGATCGGAATCGATGATATTCTGTTTGATTGGGAAGCTGTAACATATATTGAAGATGGTGATCAAGAAATGGCAAATCACTACAACAACGGCAGACCCGTTGCAGTAGAAGGGATAAAAGTGACGCCATTTTTGAACATGATCTCTGAGTACTATTATGATACGCCGATCTATGTAGGTGCCGCTAATGATAAAATCAGATTGTTGGGGAAACTCACCAGAGACTACGGCGTAGACTTTGTTAAATCAATTCAGCAAATTGATAATATGCTAAATGAAGTTTTGGATACAATGGAGCATAAAGGCTATAAAAAATAAATTTGCTGATGAAAGCGGCTAGTGAAAATACTAGCCGCTTTTTTCTTTGAAAAAATCAACCAAAAAAAGCAAAGTGAAATATTCGTGGCCTTTTATTTAGAATAAATGTAGTGTTTTTCTAATATTTGATCGTAAGGTTTCTAGCCAAGGAAAGGAACAAAATGGTAAAACAGACACTTTTAGAAAGCAATGAAAGCAAGCAGTCCTATGGCCTGCGAAAGATGTCGGTTGGTCTGGCATCTGTACTGCTTTCTTCTACGTTGGTGCTGAGTCATTCGGGGCAAGCTCATGCTGCAACCACCGAGACTGCAAATGACACCGACGATTCAGAAAACAAAAGCAATTCACCCGATCAATCTGTTGTAGCAACAGCCAGCGGCCTTGTTGTTGATGATTCAAGCAACTCTTCGCAGACTACGACAGATGATTCAAGCACTGGGAGTAATTCAGCATCCCTCAAGACCAATGATCTCACAAGCAGCGATGACAAAGCCGATGATACAGCGAATCAAAGCAAAATTGAAAAGGATTCTGCTTCTCAAAGTATGGCCGTAAACAGGGCAGATGAAAGCCCTGTAGCAGGTGAGGCAAGTACTCCTGCATCCCAAGACGGCTCAGCTTCAAAAGTTTCGGTATCGGGAAGCACTGGCGCTTCTGTTGAAGTACCGGCAAATACAGAAAGTAGTTCTAACGCGACCGAAAATACTAGTACCGTGGAGAATAATCCAACTAGTTCTAATAGCACGTCTAAAGCAGGGCAGGGGGAACAAACAAATAATTCGCCAAATGCGGAATTAAGTCAAAGCGATGTTGCGAATACTAATCAGACAGCAACTGAAACAACTGGCACCGAGTCCACAGCCGCTCAGCAAGAAGCATCATTAACCTCTAGCGTAGAAAAGCCAAGTTCAGCTGATGATAATTCCAAGACGACTACAGTTACTATTAACATTCCTAAGTCCACCAGTACTTTTAAGCTCAGCCGAAACTTGCCAAAGGTTAATGCCAAAATGCTGTCTGTGAGCTTAATTGCAACTAACGCAAAGGAAGCCCACATCAAGACTCAAGAAGATCTGGACAGATTCCTGGCACAAAACGGCACTGACCTGTCTAAGACCAGCATTTGGTTTGAAAACAGTGGGGCAATCAAGTGGCCATCAGCCACATATACGATGTCGCCTGCAGGGCAGAACAGTCACTTCTACTTCACTGCCTCCAGTACGGGTGATATTGACTTTAACGGCAGCGTATTCGCCATTGACCACGGCGGTGACTTCCAATGGTCATCAATGCAAGGTGACCACAAGGGCCAGACTATCAAGAATGCCTACATCTATGGATCAACCAGCAACGGCAATGCGGCCGCATTTTGTTGGTTCTTCATTAGAGCAAGCAACCAGACCGTATCCAATATGCACTTCTACAATGCACAGAAGATGGCCAGCCATATTATGGACATTGACGGTGCCAACCATATTACGGTAGAAAACTGTGAGTTTGCTGGGTATGGCGTTGGAGACATCAGTGATGCGGATATCACGACAAAACAAACGCAGAACTATCACAACATGTTTGCAGAGGCAATTCAGATCGACAATGCCAAGGATGCCATGAACGCAGACTCGACGACTGATGTTCTTGGCGGCACTAACGAATATGATGAATCGGCTACTGACATCACGATCCATAACAATGTGTTTACCAACTATCGGGGCAAGACCGGGGCTGCCATTGTCCATAATACCGATGAAACAGTATTTGACCGCTACTCTGCTACAGGCGTTGGTCAGCACATGGCGTCAACTAAGCAGCTTGCTGAAGCGACGGGGATTAAGGTCTACAACAACGTATTCTTCAACACGATTCCTGTGCAGAACCCCGATTCCACTGAGAAGAACAGCATGAGCCAGTCACCACGGGATATGCACGTTCTGTTTTATCCTGTCCATGAGCAGCTTACCAAAAACAGTACAACGGTGGGGAACCATACCTACTACACGGTTGAAAACAACACCTTCGTCAATCTGAAAAACGGCAACTACAAAACTCAAGATGGTACGGAGTTTGCTATTAACTCGGTTACTGCATTTATGGGGTGGGCCGGTTCAGGTGGTGCAGGCAACAAGTCTCAAAGTCTCAACACCGATACCCTTAGTGCCAAAGCAGTAAGCTGGAACGGGAATACCGCAAACTTCAATACTGCTAATAATTCATACGGCGTTGACCAACTTCCACATGATCCAATGCCTAGTTCCTCAACAACTGAAAATTTGAATCATACCGTCAACCGTACGATTGAGTACAAGGTTCAAGGCGGCGATCACCAAGCACCTGGTGCGGTGCATGACAGCTTGACTTTCAATGGCACCAAGACAACTGATAAGTACACTGGTCAGTCTTCTGAAAATTGGGATGAAAATAAAGATTTTGGTGACGTGTCGTCACCAGCTGTTCAAGGCTATACTCCGGACCGGCAGGTAGTAAGCAATAAGGGGATTGGCCATGACCATAGCGATATTTATGAAGTCGTAACCTATAAGGCCGACAACCAGAAGGTTTACATCGTCTTCCACGATGATACTGACAACAAGGATATCAAGACAGTCGACTTGAATGGCGAATCAGATACCATCGCCTATACCAACGAAGGCGGCTGGCATGCTTACACGACAGAGAATGATATTAATTCCTACAAAGGGCAGGGATATGTTTTTGTAAGCGACGATACTAATGGCCAGCAAATCATGCTTGACCACGATACTGGAAGCGATCAGCATTTTACTGTGCACCTCAAGCACGGAACATACAGCAAGGACGTTACAGACGACGTTACTCGCACGGTAGAATACAAGATTGTTGGTGGCAATCACCAAGCGCCGGCTTCAGCAACTGCTATTCTGCACTTCACTGGCAAACAGACCGTTGATTCTGTCAACCAGAACGTGCTTAATTCCGATTGGTCAGGCAACCAAGACTTCCAAGATGTTGGTACGCCGGAAATTCAAGGGTATACGCCGGACCGCAAGAATGTCTCCAACAAGAACATCGCTCATGACGCGGCTGATATTCATGAGCTGGTAACTTATAAAGCTGACAACCAGGTAGTTCACATTACCTACCATGACGATACGTCCGGTGAGGACTTGAAGATGCTTACGCTGAACGGCGAAAGCGACACGGTTGCTTACACCAGTGACGGCGGCTGGCACGCTTACACTTCAGCATCCGATATTGCTGGGTATATTGATAACGGCTATGAGCTGGTAGGCGACAGCACTAACGGCCAGCAGATCATGCTTGACCACGTAACCAATCAAGATCAGAACTTTGAAATCCACCTCAAGCATACGTATGTCACTATTACGGAAAAGAACCCTGCAACGCCTGGTACTGCTATCAACAAGAATCAAAATGGCGTCAAGTATCCATCCGGCACTGATAAGGCCAGCCTGGCTAGAGACGTCAATCGGATGATTACCTACACCATGAAGGATGGATCGAAGGCACCAGGTGCGGTGCATGACAGCCTGCACTTTAATTTGGACAAGACCGTTGATAAAGTTACTGGGAAAGTGATCAAGGCAGTTTGGTCAGACAACCAGGACTTTAAAGACATTGCATCCCCAAGCGTTAAGGGATATACTCCGGACAAGAAGTCAATCTCAAACAAGGATGTTGCCTACAGCGATGATGATATCGCCGAAAGCGTCACGTATACGCCAGATCCGCAAAAAGCGGTTGTTATCTACGTTGATCAAACTACAGGCAAGACGATCAAGCAACAGGAATTGAATGGCGTAACCAATGCAAAGAGCGGCTATACTACCGCAAAAGCAATTCAAGCATACCTGGACAATGGCTATGAGCTGGTAAGCGATGATACCAAGGGCATTGAGATCGTCTTTGACAATGAAGATGACAAGGACCAGTCTTACACAGTAACTCTCAAGCACACTTACACGACTTTAACTGAAGACAAGCCGGCTGCCCCTGGCACTGCCATCAACAAAGATTCTAAGGGCGCTAAGTACCCAGAAGGAACCGATAAAGCAGGCCTTGGCAAGAATGTTGTAAGAACGATTGCCTACAGCGCGTCAGACGGCAGCCAAGCCCCAGGTCCAGTCATTAGCGTTCTGCACTTTACCGCAACTAAGGTGATTGACAACGTAACCGGCACTGTCGTTTCCACCTCCTGGTCGCCAGCACAAGACTACGATGACGTTGAAAGCATGGAAATTAAGGGCTATACGGCAGACAAGAAGGTGATCAGCGACAAGGGGATTGCTTATGACCATAGCAACATTAACGCTGCCGTTGTCTATGAGCCAGATCCGCAAAATGCCAAGGTGACCTACGTTGACGATACGACAGGTCAGATCATTTCGGTTAAGGCACTGGTCGGCAAGTCGAATCAGCATTCTGGCTACACGACGGCCAATGACATTTCGGCCCTTGAAGCCAAAGGCTACGTCCTTATCAGCGATGAAACCAATAGCCAAGAAGTGGTCTTTGATGTCGAAGATGGCGTCGACCAAGGCTATGTTGTCAAGCTGACTCACCGCATTGATAATTCACACGATAATCACACGATAACTAGAACTATCAAGCTGCATAAGCCAACCGGCACAAAGATCGTAAAGCAGAAGGCTTATATCACGCGTAGCGTTGCAACTGATGCCGTGACTGGCAAGAAAACTTACGGCGAATGGAGCCAAAGCAAGTGGGCCCAATTCAAGATGCCAAAAATTAAAGGCTTCGCCGCAAGCAAGGAAAAACTTGGATCAGCAGCTGTTGACAATGCTACAGCAAACAAAACGGTCGACATCTACTACAAGAAGCAAAAGCGGACAGCTCCTAAAGCATCGCTTGCTTCTGCGACTAAGCAGTCAAAGCAAAGCGGTAATTCAGCAAATCCTAATTCAGCAACTTCTCAAGGCTTAAATTCTGATCAATTGGTAAAGGAACCAACAGAAAGCTATCAAGCACCATCTTTGCCGAAAACAGGCAATGGCAGAAATAACATCCTCCAAGCTTCAGGATTATTCTTGACGGGCGCATCTCTGCTGGCAACAGTTGCCGAACACAAGAAAAAACAAGAATAAGTTCTAGATCAAAGCAGCTTTTAGCGCAAATTTTTTGCTAAAAGCTGCTTTTTTGCATCAAAAAAAGGAATTCTGAAATTGTGGCTACAACTTGGTAAGATATCGGGTGAAAAAAGAAGTATCAGAATTTATAGAAAAGAGGAAAACAAATTGGTTGACGATTATATTTTGGGACTTGAAGTTTCCAATGGGAAAATCGGCTATGCTGGGATCAACGACAACAATGACTTGATCAAGATTCCGGTAAACCGTTCAATTGGAATTTCCAAGTCAAAGCTTGCGGTTGGACTTAGAAATTTTGAGCCGGGACATTCTGCAAAGGAAAGACGTGGACACAGAATCAGCGGCAGAGCGACGAGCCGCAGAAAGATGCGTATTCGTAATTTCAAGGAAATCTTTGAGCCAGAAATCGTAAAAGAAACTGGCGATAAAGATTTCTTTAAGCGAATGGGTGAATCTTGGATGTCGCCTGACGATGATCGTAAGACATTTGAAACGGCAGCCATCGTAAAAAAGACTGAACCAACGTATCACTATTTTCCAACGGCATACCACATGAGAAAGTGGCTGGTAGAAACGGATGAAAAAGCTGATCTGCGCTATGTCTGCGCTGCTTGTCAGCACATCATCAAGCACCCGGGCAACTTCCTTTCAAAGCTTCCCCCAAGCAGCTATGAGAACGTCCACTTGGATGTTAAAGGCGACTTGGAGGCAGTCAATGATCTTTTGCAAGAGCTTGACAGCAAGACACGGTTTGACGTTGACTATACTGACAACGTTGATGCTGTTTTGAAAGCCAAAAACCTTTCTAATAAGGAGCTGTTTGAATTGCTTTACGTAAAGTCTTCAAAAAAGGAGCAGGCTAAGAAAGACAAAAAGAAGACTGAAGAATTATCCAAGGCAATGCTTGGCATGAAGTTCAAGCTGAACGTCTTTCTTGATAAAAATGTTCTTGATACAAAAGCTTGGTCTATTACGCTGGAAGATGAAGACATCGATGAGAAGCTTGACGATCTTCGGACAGAACTTTCTGATGAAGAAAGCAAGATCCTTGATCATGTCTGCAACATTTTTAACGCGGTCAAGCTTAGTGAAATCGTTATGGATGGAATGACGATTTCCCAATCAGTCGTCAAAAACTATGACGAATACGGCCATCAGCTGAATCTTTTCAGAAAGTACGCCAAGCAGCAGGACAAGGATACATGTCGTTTGCTGTTTGACGCATACGACATGTACTGCGCAAATCCAAAGTATATGAACAGAGCTTTAAAGATTCGCGCCAAAAAGGAAAAGGCTGGCTCAATTGCTCTTGACGCCATTAGGGGGCCAAAAGCTCATGAAACTTTCTCCAATGTAGTTAAGAATGTCATTGGAGAAGACAAGTCAGAACTTGCTCAAAAGCTGAGCAAGCTGATAGAGAACAACAATCTGCTTGTCAAGACTCACAGTACGGAAAACAGAGTTGTTCCATACCAAGTCAACGAAGTTGAGCTGAATAAGATTCTTGAAAAACAAGGCAAGTACTATCCATTCCTGATCAAGAAGAATCCAGTTGTAGGCGATAAGAAGTTCAACAAAAAGTGGGTTCGCCGTCATCCGTACGAACTTGATCAATTGTTGGCATTCCGGATTCCTTACTTTGTTGGGCCAATGATCACGCCAGAAGAACAGGCAAAAACTTCAGAAAACGTTTATGCTTGGATGGTCAGAGCTGAAGAAGGGAAGATCACTCCTTGGAACTGGCGGCAAAAAGTTGACGTTGAAAAGACAGCTGAAGCCTTCATTCAAAGAATGGTCAAGACAGACTCAAGCTTGCTGGAAGAGAAAGTTCTTCCTGACAACAGTTTGCTTTATCAAGAATATAAAGTTCTCAACGAGCTGAACGGTATCAAAGTTAACGACAAGAAGCTCAACAGCTATCAAAAAGAGCTTGCGATGAACTTGTTCAAGAAGTACAAGTCCGTTTCAAAGAAAAACTTTGTCAAGGAACTTCAAAAGAAAGGCAGCTTTGGCAAGCCGATGGTCGTTACGGAAATCAGTGGGTTGTCTGATCCAGATAAGTTCAGCAACAGTCTGTCAACGTACAATGACTTCAAGAAAATCTTTGGCGAAAAGATTGACGACCCTAAGCTTCAAAATGACTTTGAAAATATTGTCTATTGGATCTCGCTTTTTGACGATGACGATATCTTGATGCACAAGTTCGAAAGCATTGATTGGCTGACTGACAAGAACAAGACTAAGCTGCTCGGTCTGTCATACAAGGGATGGGGCAGATACTCAAAGAGAACTTTGACCGAACTCGTTAATGACAACAACAAGTCAGTCATTGAAAAAATGCGCGAAAAGAGTCTGACAATCAATCAATGTCTCAGCGATCCAAGCGTTAAGAGACAGCTCGATGAGCACAATCAAAAGGTAGCCAAATCTGCAGGCTTGGAAGAAATTCTCAACGCAGCCTATGCATCGCCTAGCGTTAAAAAGATTGTTCGCCAAGCTGTCAAGGTAACTCAAGACCTTGTTATTTCCAACGGTGGTAAAGCTCCTAGATACATTTCTATCAGAAGCTCACGGTCGGCTGATGAAGAAAAAGAGCTGACAAAATCACGCCAAAGCAAGCTCAAGGGGATCATCAACAAATATAAGAACAAGAGCGGCTATAGCGATCTCATTGACAAAAAGCTGTTAGAGGAATTTTCTAAAGCTACAAAAAATAAGCGCCTTCTTACCGATAAAGAATACATTTTCTTCCTTCAACTTGGGAGAGACTTCTTTACTGGTGAGAGAATTGCCTATTCTCAGTTGAAAGACTGTATTATCTCTCACGCTGTTGCTCCAAGCTTGTGTCATGATGAAAGTCTGTCTAACCGGGTTCTTATCTTAGCTAAGAATGCCAAGAAGGTATCAGATCACGAGTCACGGATGAAGCAGTTTAGCAACAACCACTTGACTGATGCAGGCATGATGTCGGTATATTCTTACTGGCTGAAGCTGCAAAGCATGGGGTTGATCAACAAGTCAAAGATGTACTTCCTCAAGCTTGATGAAAGCAATATTACTGAGAACAAAAAGCTTTCTTATGTCCGTCATGCATTCATGGAAAACGCTCAAGCAACCAAGATCCTGGCTCTTGTTTTCCAAGCTATGTATCCAGACACTGAAGTTATTCAAGTTAGAAGCGAATTTGTCAATGACGTACGCAAGGCATTCTCAATTTACAGAAGCTACGCTGTCAATGACTACTATGTAGGCGTTGATGCTTACCTGGACGCTTTGCTCGGCAACTACTTTCTCAAGGTATATCCAAAGCTTGCGCCATTCTTCATTTACGGCAAGCACATGTATGCCGAAGACAGCAAGAAGAGTAAGGAATTAGCTGGGATGAAGCGCATGAATCTCATTTGGCGCTTGACCAATGGCTACAAAGACGATGACGGGGTTTACCAATCTGGTACTAACAACGTTGTATTCAGCAGAAAAGAGATTATTGAAAAGATAAGAAAAGTTGACAACCTTAAGTACATGAATGTCAGCTATGAAACTGTTACTGATCTCAGCTCTCTGTTCAATGCGACTATTTACCCGAATCCAAGCAATGACAGTACTAAGGGTGGTCGTTCATTGATAAAGCGTAAGAAGTACATGCCAACTGAATTGTATGGTGGTTACAGTTCACTTACCACGGCGATGATCGCTATCATCAGGAGATACAATTCACGGCAAAAACGCTATGTGAACAACTACGTCTCAATTCCTGCACTGGCTATTGTCAACGTTGCTCAAAAGCGCAAAGAAAACCCTAAAGCATTCCAAGCCGCTGTAAGAAAGTACTTGTCACAGACTATTGATGGCGATTTTACCATTTTGAATTACGGAATTAATCTCCAAACGCGGGTGCAAGAGGGTGGAAAAGACTACTATCTTAGAGCAATCAAGCGTGCCTTTGATGCACGGCAACTGGTTCTTAGTCAAAAGTCCAGAAAAGTAATTGCGGACTGCATTGAAGATCGGAACTACAGCACTCACAAGTATGTAGCCCGTTCAATGAGCCTTGACGAAGAACTGAATGACGTCTTTGAGGAAATTGTTGAGCAGCTTAAAACCGGATTTGAACTCTGGAACACCGGTGATTACAAGGCAAAAGTAGTAGCATCTCAGCAAGACTTTGAGGATCTTGAAACTGCTGATAAGATAAGTACGATCAGAATCCTTTTGAAAAATGCAAAATCAAATGCTTCTTTCAATAGATTGAACGCTTTGAAGAAAACGAATATCCCTGCCTTTGGGCCAAGCACGAACCTTGGCGATGATATTACGTTGATTTACACCTCTCCAACCGGATTACGGATTAACGCTAAAAAGGTTCTGCCAAATGAGTAACTTTTTTCTAAAAAGCTCTTGCCGTTGTCAAAAAGAGGGTGTACAATAATAAGTGTAATTGAGGGAACAATGCATTTCCCGTGCATTGCAATTACACTTATCAGAAATGACATCTGCCACTTAATAAGTGGTTTCAAATTTAAGCAGAGCTATTTATAGCTCGACTGCTTCAATAATTTAAGCTCGTATTGGGCTATCGCCACAAGGTCTTATACCTTGTGGCTTTTTTTGACCGAAAACTCCATAACTTGCAAATCAATAACTTGCAAATTGTCCCATTATACAGACTTGCGAGATGTCATTTCTGATAACTATTTACCTTAATTTTGATCAATTAGTACGTGACCCTAACGAGATTTATAAGGTGCCATTTCTGATGAGAGCATCCCTCCCGTACAGCAATGTACATGGCAGGGATGCTTTTCTTCTGCTGGATTAATTTGCTTCCGTCAGAAAGCCTGCAAAAACGATTCAAATACCTGCAGAAAAAATGTTGATTTGCCGGGCTTTTGAGCGGTTGACCTGCAGAAACGGTTCGAATACCTGCAGAAATCAGACGAAAAATCTTGAACAGAAAAGGCAAGATGACAACGAGAAGATAGTGCCGAAAGATGCAATTTTGGCTGACTAGATGTACAATTAAGGGGTAGAAAATTCTAAATTTATTTTTTACGCCTAGGTCTCACAGGGGACTTAGCACTAGAACAGTTGCTCTAGTGGGCCGCAAGGTCAACAAGTTTTTCGGCATTTTTGCTGGCATGAGAGAGTTCTCTCGTGTAGTGTTTAAAAGCCTGGCTTAGCCGGACTTACAATTCTTGCATGGCTATTTGTCGTGCTTTTAGTTATTTTACAAAACATCGAAAATAGGTTAGAGGAGACTGCAGAAGTTTTTGCAGCCTCTTTTTTGTGCTTTCAAAGCACTAGAAAGGAGTCAATTATGGACCCACCATAGTTGGCAACAAAATAATAATTTCAGAGGACTTAAACACTGATTGTGGTGTTTGAGTCCTCTTTTTGTTTTTAGAAAGGACAAGCACATGATCAAAGAAGAAGTGCATGACGATTATAAGAAAGTACACGGTACCGATGACGTCATGCAGAAGAAGCTGCTTGAGGACAAAAGGGTGTTTGCCGATGTGTACAACACGCTCTTGTTTTCAGGCGAAACAGTGATCAGAGCTGACAGCTTGGAATCAACCGACCTGCTCAGTTTCTATGGCACCGAAACGCGAGATCAGATTTTTAAGAAGGAGCGGGACGTGGCCAAAAGGATCAAGGATGTTGACAGAAAAGGCACTATCGCTGGATGCCTGTGCATTGAGAATCAATCACATCCATCTCCTGTTATGCCTTACAGAATTATAGGCTATGACGCGGCAAGTTACGCGCAATGGCTTCATGATGTAAAGCTTCCATACGTAAATGGCAAGAGCAAAAACTTTTATACGACCATTACTTTGGTGCTAAACTATGGTAAACAAAGGTGGGGCGATACTCCACGCAGCTTGACCGACATCATGATGAAAGATGTTGCTGCAGCTGGCGGATTCACTAAGCTGGAAAAGGCATTGTACGATGTGGTAGATGACTACAGCATCAAAGTCTATGACATCTCATGGTTAAGCGAGAAGCAGCTTTTGACGTTCAAAAGCAGGTTTCGTTTTGTAGCTGACTTTCTTGTAGGTCGGCGGACAGGCAAGTATTTGTTCAGCAATGACCCGATTGACAGTGAGGATCTTTTGGAAATTGCAATGTTCATCAACGCGGTTTCTGACGAGAAATACTTCAGCGAGGAAATGCTGAACAAAATTAGAGAAAGCGGGAAGACCACTATGACAACAGTATTAAACCCATTCGTAGAGCAAAAGGTAGAACAAAAAATGCAGATGCTCAAGCGTGATTACCAGCGTGAACAGGCGGAAAAGCAAGCAAAGGAAAAGCAAGCACAAGCACAAAAGCAAGCAAAGTCACAACTCGCAAGTCTTCAACGGCTGGTTACCAAGTTTGGTTTAACTGAAGAACAGGCCATGGATGCGTTAGGCATTACTGAAGCTGATGTAGAAAGTTATAAGAAGCTGTTTGCGGAAAGCAACAAAAAATAAAAAGCAATAGATACTTTAGAAGGACTCAGACACGATACTGCTGTTGGAGTCCTTTCTGTTTTTTAAAAGGAGAAAAAAGAAAAATGGTAGATAGTAAGCAAATCC
>NZ_JBUBHO010000004.1:0-22086 GCF_057197965.1 Lactobacillus sp. WILCCON 0149 | reverse complement strand
GCGTGCCAGACTGGAAGCTGATCTGGACCGAATGGAAGCCGAGATGGATAAGATAAAAGGCAGAGAATACAAGCTTCCAAAGCGATACGAGCACTACTTCAAGCTCACCTACCACAAAGACAAGTTCTATGGCTACGAGGAACGGGAAGATGTCATCGAACGAGAGCTGCAGCTGTGCGGCTATTTCGCGATCGTGACCTCCGAAAAGATGACCGCTTCAGAAGCTTTGAATCTTTACAAGAGCCGCGATATCTCAGAGAAGCTGTTTGGCAGTGATAAGACTTTCCTTGGCAACCGCTCATTTAGAGTCGCAAGCAGCCAGGCAGCTGAAGCGAAGATCTTCATTCAGTTCATTGCCTTGATAATCCGGGCAAGAATCTACACGCTTTTGAGAAAGCGCAAAGCCGAAATGCCGGGCAAGCCTAACTATCTGAGCGTGCCTTCAGCACTGAAAGAGCTCGAAAAGATTGAGCTGATACGCCAGCCGAACGGCAACTATAAGCTCGATCACGCTGTCACAGCTACCCAGAAAGTAATACTAGGCGCTTTTGGGCTAGACGAAGAATGGATCAAAGCACAGGCAAGACTGATTGGAAAAGACATTAAGAACGCCGCAATGCCAGAAGAACAGAAAGACGATGATGAAGATGCCGAGAACGAAGAGTATTAAAACAATTGAAGCAGAGATCTCCCAAACAGAAGAACAGCTCCGGCGCCTCAAAGAGCGCTGCGATAAAGCGTCAGAGAAGCTTGATGCCCTCTATGAGCTCAAGAAGCACCGAGAGCAGGAGGAATTACTAAAAGCTATTGATAAAAGTACCCGAACCAAAGCTGAGATCCTCGCGTTTCTAGAAAGTCATGCATAAAAAGAAATACGGTTGGCAGAAAACCTGCCAACCGTGTAGTTTGAGTTGTAAAATCCTGGGAAATTAGCAATGAATTATATAGTGCCTCTTTAGAGCGGTATAATGCCTCTTTAAAGCGCATGATTGCTGCTCAAGAGAAAGTGCCTTTGGCAAATCAATACAAGCAAATTGAGGACTTCATGGAGAGCTTGATCAAGGAACTGCCAGAGGACGAACAGAGCAAGATAGATGGGCAAATCTACTATGACACTCGCAAGAACAGTTTGCAGTTTATGCTGAACGTCAATGAAAGCTCACCGCATTTCTTTGTTTACTACGACAAGAGCAAGGGCGCTAAGGTTGACTTTGGTGCTGCTCAATGCTGGATCAAAAGCGATGGGTATATAAGTGGCGCTGTCTACCATGATGGCGACCTTGAACCATTCGCTGAGCATTACAGAAAGTTCAATGGATCCCTTGTTGATCTTGTCTGCAATGGTCTCATCGATAACTGTGGCTTGACTAAGCTCAGCTAGCCAGAAAAATAATAGGACTCAACAAAGACAATATAAACATCGTGTAAAAGCAGCATCCCTCTCATGGAGAAATTCGTGAGGCAGGGGATGCTGCTTTTTTGTTTGGACTTGCCAAAACATTAGAAATAGATTACAATTAGACGGATTGATAAGGTGTCATTTTTGATAAGTTTTTTCCCAAAGGGCAAGGTAATTGCCTTTTAAAATAAGATTGATAAGGTGTCATTTTTGATAAGTTTTTTCCCTATGGAAGTGGCGGAATGGCTATGGCTTTCGATTGATAAGGTGTCATTTTTGATAAGTCTTTTCCCAGAGCGATCATCAGTAATTAGAAAGGATGTGATTGATAAGGTGTCATTTTTGATAAGAGCATCCCTCCCGTACAGCAATGTACGTGGCAGGGATGCTTTTCTTTTGCCTAAAAAATGAAACAGATCTAAGGGAGACTGAAAATAAAAAACGACAAAAATAAAAAAAAAATAGAACAACCCCGGATGTAGACTTCTACTAGTCGGATTTCTAATAATTACTTAATATCCTATATAAAGCAAACCCTGACTAGAAAGAGGTAACAATGACACAGCAAAGACTTACAGAAAGCGGTGAAAATGATGTACGCCGCGATGGACTGCGCAAGCTTTCCATTGGCGTAGCTTCTGTACTGCTTTCTTCTACACTGGTAGCGAGCCATGCGGGGCAAGCTCACGCGGCTACTGCCGAAGGCACTGAAACAAGCAGTGATGACAGTACGAGCGCAAGCAATGCAGCAAGCACTGTAACGACAAAGAGTGGACTTGTGGTGTCCAACTCAAGCAACGCTGCACAGCCATCGACTGATCAGAATGCAAGCGATAGTGCTTCAAAAGACGCTCAAAGCACGCAAGAAGGCGAAGACAGCACTGCTTCAAATAGTCAAAGCAGTACGACTTCCAATGACAATTCATCTGCCTTGACTGCATCCCTTGTCTCAAATGGCGTAAGTGAAGAGACAAGAGCAAAGATGGCCGCAGCCGTAAGCAAGCTCGCCTCTGCTCCAGCCGCCACTTCAACCAGCCTGTCCTCCAACTACTACAAGACCACTACTGAGAACAAGGATGTCAATCGAACTGTCAACTACAAGACGACCGATGGTTCAAAGGCTCCAGACTCAAAGACGGATAAACTGACGTACACGAAAACGACCATTACAGGCGATCTGTCCAGCTTGACTGGCAGAGCTGCCAATGATGGTTTGACCGTCAATAAGGGCGAATCCAAGACTTACGCTACCAAGGATGAGGCGCTGTCTGACTTGTCTAAGCAGGTTGACGATCTGCAGAAAGCGCTGGGCAACTATGAAAGTGCCAAGGCCGGCTACGACATCGCAATGAAGAGCTACGCGGCTGACTTGAAGAAGTGGGAAGACGCCCAAAACAACCCGCACACGGTAAAGGGCATTTCTCAAAGTCTTACTTTCAACAATGAAAAGGATGCCAACATCTCTATTTCATCACCAACTGGCAAGCAGATCGACTACATCAAGTCAAGTGCATGGCTTGGCAGCGACAGTAAGGGCGTCTATGCCATGGAAAACGTTGGCAAGTCTTATGGTGACGATCAAATTACTGCCAATGTCTCGGAAGCCGCCTCAGCTGACACAAGCCAGTGGGGCAATACCTATACAGGCATTCGGATGAAGGTAGGCGACAGCTTCTTGGCAACCTACACCAACTTGAGCAATTCTACGTATATTGACAGTAGTGGGAATCCACACGCCATTGGCAAGGCAACTATCAAGTATACGCTGAACAGTACTACCTCTAATGATGGTACGGCTAACGTCTTTGTCTCCAGCAACCCTAACATTACTTTCTGGTACGGTGCTAAGAACGACAATAATGGCTCTGTGGAATTCAGCCTTGAATTGACTCTGTACGATACGAACGGAAACAAGATTGACAACATGAGCAATGCTTGGTTATCAATGTCATCCCTCAATAACGGCGGCTTAGGGACTGAATACTTCAACCCAGGGTCCAATCAAGCTGCGGTGATCCCAGGCTCTTCTGTAACTAAGCACGATGATGGATCGTACTATTCTGACAATGACAACAGTGCCGAAAAGGCGGGATTTGATTGGGACAGTCCAAGCTCTGAAAATCGCTACTATGGTGCAGCGGTAATGCAGGCAAACGGCTCTAGTTTCAAGGTGGGAACGAAGGCCAAGGAAGGCTCAGATACCTACGTATGGTTTGCTCTCGACACCAACCTGGCAACGGCATACAAGCCTCTGCAGCCGACCGCGCCAACTAAGCCGACAGTTTCCTACCATGACGTAACGGCAAGCTACTGGGACGGCCCTAAGGACTTTACAGACGTTGCTACGCCGCCTCTTACTGGCTACAAGGCTGACAAATCTGTGATTTCCAACAAGAACATTGCTCATGATCATCCCGACATCGTTGAAACCGTAACCTATACTCCAGACATCCAAAAGGGTTCTGTAACTTACATCGACGACAATACAGGTAAGACCTTGAAGATTGATAATCTGACAGGGAAGAGCAATGCCAAGTCCGGCTACACTACCAAGTCCTCAATTGCTGACTACCAGAGCAAGGGATACAAGCTGGTAAGCGACAGCACCAATGGCCAGGAAATCGTCTACGACAACAACGCCTCAGTAGACCAAAACTACACCGTTCACCTCAAGCACGATACCAAGACGCCTGCGGAAAACAAGCACAACGCAACGGTTACTAGAACCATTACCTACAAGATGAGCGATGGCTCAAAGGCCCCAGCCAGCGTGAAGGATTCTCTTGCCTTTACTGCCCAGGATACCGTTGATGCTGTTACTGGCACGGTATTGTCAACGGCCTGGAGCGACAATCAAGACTTTAAGGACGTTTCATCCCCAGCCGTAAAGGGCTACACCGTGGACAGAAAGGTAGTCTCCAACAAGAATATTGCTCATGACCATGCCAATATCGAAGAGGTCGTAACCTACACGCCAGAAGATCAAAAAGCCAAGGTTGTTTACATTGACCAAACCACTGGCAAGACCTTGAAGACTGAGAATCTGGCAGGGAAGACCAACGCCAAGTCTGGCTACACTACTGGCAAGTCAATCAAGGACTACGAGGACAATGGCTACGTTCTGGTCAGCGACTCAAGCAATGGCCAAGAACTTGTCTTTGATGACGACACGGCAAAAGATCAAGAGATCACCGTCATCTTGAAGCACAGCTACGCGACCGTGACAGAAGAAAACCCAGGCAAGCCGGGTGAAGCAGTCAATGCCAACCCAGACGGTACCAAGTGGCCAGATGGCACGGACAAGGGCAGCTTGGGCGATGACGTTGTGAGAATCATTACCTACCGGATGTCAGACGGCAGTCAAGCTCCTGGTCCTGTAGACAGCGTTCTGCACTTCACCGCTCAAAAGGTCATCGACAAGGTAACTGGTGAGATCATCTCTACTACCTGGTCACCAACTCAAGACTTCGATGACATTACCAGTCCAGACGTCAAGGGCTATACCCCAGACCAAAAGGTAGTTTCAGACAAGGGTATTACTCATGAGCACAGCGACATCCATGTGACCGTAACCTACGATCCAGATCCGCAGAAGGCTAAGGTAACTTATGTCGATGAGAAGACTGGCAAGACTCTTTCCGTCAAGGACCTGACGGGCAAGTCAAACGGCAAGTCCGGCTACACTACGGCAGAAGAGATTGCAGCACTTGAAGGCATGGGATACAAGCTGGTAAGCGATGACACCAATGGCCAGGAAGTTGTCTTCGATGACGACAGCAGCGTGGATCAAAGCTACATCGTTACTTTGACGCACCGGATCGACAACTCTGAAGAAAAGAACACGATGACTCGCACGATTCGTCTGCACACGCCAGATGGCTTGAAGACGATCAAGCAGGTAGGACACAGTACTCGGAGCGTTGCTACGGATGCAGTAACTGGCGAAAAGACTTATGGCGAATGGTCCAAGGACAAGTGGGATGAGTTCGACACCCCAGAGATCAAGGGCTACACTGCCAGTCTTGACAAGGTTTTGAAGGTGATCATTGACGGCGATACCAAAGACAAGACCGTTGACATCTACTACAAGAAGAAGGAAAGCCCAACTCCTCAAAAGGATACTGCCAAGCCAGCATCCCCTGTAAAGCAGGAAACCCAAGCTCAGCCAACACCTGCAGCCTCTCTGCCAAAGACGGGCAATGAAAGCAGCATCTTGATGCAGTCAGCAGGCATGTTTGCAACTGGTGCATCCCTTTTAGCAACGATTGCTGATCGCAAGAAGCAAAACAAACAAGAAAAGAAGTAGCTTCTTAATCTAAAAATGACAAGCGGCGGCTTTGGACTCAATGCCCATAGCTGCTGTTTTGCTAATAAGCGGAAAAATAAGCCGCTATGTTTTCTATGATAGAATTTTCAGTAACATTCTGAAAAATAGAAAGGGAAAAATGAAATCAGAAAAAATATCGCCAAAGCAAGCGGCACTCAGAAAAGTTTCAGCCGGGGCAGCATCAATGCTCGCTTCTGGTGCGTTGATTTCTATGGCATCTAACGTTTCAGCGCATGCTGAAACAGTCAATGCTTCAGTGCAATCTGATACGGCTAGTGCTTCTGACAAGGTGACTACTGACAGTGGCTTGACCGTCAGCACTGTTTCTGATAGTCAAGGCAACAATGCCGCCAGCAGCTCTGAAGAGACTGACGCTTCTAACAGTGCGGATGCTAATGCAAGCAGTACAAGTCAAAACGACACTAGTGCAGAAGGCGAGAAGGCAGCTGACAGCAATTCCAGCACAAATTCTGTTCCTAGTGGAGATGGCGTTGCCGATGACAACGAAGCAACTAGCGAAAATAAGAATAATTCCGCTGATGGGAATGCAACGGCAAGCAGCGAAGATACTCAGGAAAGCAACTCTGATTCTAAGGGGGATGCCCAAAATGATGATGCTGATTCAAAAGAAAATGCAAAAGAAAGTGCACAGGGGGAACAAGGGGATGCAGCTGCAGATAATGCTGCGACTGTAAGCACATCCGCATTGGAAAGCGAAAACAATGCTTCACTTCTGTCCGCATCCCTTTTGGCAGATACGGGCTCAACCACTACGCTCAAGTCCATGTCTGACGCTAAGAATTACTCAAACTATGACCATAGCGCGGCTTTGACTGATCCGGAAACAGCTAAGGCATCATATAAGAAGGGGGAAAGCGTCCCTGTATCCTTTGCCTTTGCCAACAACACTAACTCGGATCAAAAAATCACGGCGACGATGACCGTATATTATGGCGCTAACCCAATTGGAGAAATCAGAAGCGTTTCCAAGTACTTGAAGGCAGGGGAAGCATATGATGTAGCCGCAAACGCTGCTGACCAGAATCAGTTCACGATTGACAACAGCTGGCTTGAGAACAACAAAGGCTACACGATTCAGATCAAGGTTACGGATGCATCAGGCAAGCAGATTGGTCTGAAAAATCTGGGCTTGGCCATCGAAAATGACTGGACTAAGTTCCCGAGATATGGCGTTATTGCCGGGTCCGGAAGCCATGCATACGGCATCCCTAATGATCCGGCGCTGATGCAGAAGTATGCTGAACAGATCGAAGAAATGAAAAACATGCACGTCAATTCTTATTTCTTCTATGACGTTTATAAGGATGCCGCCAACCCATTCCCAGATGAAGAATCATATACGCAAGAATGGGCAACCTGGACCAGCAACAAGCCTCAAATCAGTACGCAGGCTGTCAAGGATCTTGTCGCAAAAGTACATGACACGAATGCTTCCGCCATGCTTTATAACATGATCCATGCTCGCAATACGTACGAGAATACGGAGAACACCCCGGGACTGCCGGATGATTCTCAGCTTATGTACAATGCCTATGATGGTGCCTTTGGCTCTAAAGGCCAAGCTATGACCAACAGTGCGGCTGCTCAGGTTTACTACAACCCAGCATCCCCAGCCTGGCAGAAATATATTACGCAAGTGATGATCGACGCAATGAAGCGCGGCAACTTTGACGGCTGGAACGGTGACACGATCGGTGACAACACAGTCACTACGTCAGAAGACAAGGGAACAGACAAAACCTTCCGGCTTCAAGATACTTATGGCTACTTCTCAAAGAACGTAATGGATGCCTTTAAGGGCAAGAAGCCGGATGGAACGGATTACTACTACACCATCAACAACGTCAACACCGAAGGCCTCAAGGACTCATTGAGCAACGTGTCAGTTGCTTATACGGAATTATGGCCAAGCGGGAATTTTAATGGCCACGCTATTACTGAATACGGCGACTTGAAGAATGTCGTGGACTACGTACGTGATCAGTCCGGAAAATCTCTTATTGTTTCGGCATACCTTAAGAACAATACCATTGGATCGGACAATACTTACAACACCAATGCGGAGCTGCTTACGACTGCTTCAATTGCCGCGGCAGGTGGCTACCACATGGAGCTTGACGCTAACGCCAACAATAACGATGAATACGGTACTGGTATCTTAGGCAGTGAGTATTATCCAAACCAAGACCATAAGGTCAGTGAAGACTTGAACCGTCTGCTCTACCAGTACTCACAGTTCCAAGTTCAATACGAAAACATGCTTCGCGGTGATGGAGTGACCAACGACACCGCCCTGGCCAAGACCTACAATGCAAGCGGCAGTCAAGTAAGCCGAGACGAAAACAACAGTACTGATGCGGGGAGAAATGGCAATCAGGTTTGGACTTTCACCAAGAAAGGCGATGGCTTCAAGACCATTCAGCTCATCAACTTGATGGGGATCAACTCCGACTGGGACAACACGTCTGGAAACAACAATAAGAACCCAGAAGTCCAAAAGAATCTGACGATCATTTATCCACTTGGATCAATGAACGAAAGCCAGGCCAAAGCTTATGCAAACAACGTATACGTGACCTCTCCAGACGACTGGAACAAGGGGACCATGGCCAAAACGTCAGCAAGCGTAGTAAATAATGGCGATGGTACGTACTCACTGAAGATCAACGTGCCAGAATTGTCTCTGTGGGACATGGTTTACATCCAAGAACCACAAGTTGCGCATGTTACTTATCATGACGACACGGACAACAAGGATCTCAAGTCTGATACTTTAAACGGCAGCAGCGGCTCAACGGCATATACCGATGAAAGCGGCAAGAATGTCTACACGACGGCAGAAGCCATTAAGGACTACTTGAGCAAGGGGTATGTCCTTGTCAGCGATGAAACGAGCGGAAACAAGATTGTTTTTGACAGTGACTCAAGCAAGGACCAGAACTATACCGTCCACCTCAAGCACGCTACAACCACGAAGTCAGTTTCAGATGACGTTACTCGGACTATTGAATACAAGATTTTAGGCGGCAGTCAGCAAGCTCCAGCATCCGTAAAGGATACCTTGCATTTCACTGGTACTCAGACCATTGACTCGGTAACTCAGAAAGTAGTAAAGACTGACTGGTCCGCAAACCAAGACTTCAAGGATATTGCATCCCCGGCTGTAACGGGCTATACTCCGGATAAGGCAGTTGTCTCCAACAAAAACATTGCCCACGATGCAGCCGACATCAATGTCGTGGTAACCTACAGTGCAGACAGCCAGGGTGGTGGATCTCAATCTACCGATGATCCTAAGAATGGTAACCAAGACAACGGCTCTCAATCTTCTGGCAACTCTGAGAATGACAATCAAGGCGACAATACTAAGCCTGTAGATGATCCTAAGAATAATGGCCAAAGCAGTGGCTCTCAGACTACCGATGATCCTAAAAACCGCGGCCAAGGTGGCAGCTCTCAGACGCCAGGTGACTCTAATAACAGTAGCCCGGGCAGTGACGCCAAGTCGACTGACAATGATGGCTCTAAGAACAGCAGCCAAAATGGCAGCTCTCAATCTACTGATACTGCCGATAACTCCAAGACGGACAACCACGGCAACGGTTCTCAGTCGGTCACCGATACAAAGAAAAATGATCAAGCTGATCAATCTCAATCCATTAGTAGTACGGGGACTGACGAGCAAGTTGATTCAGCTGAGGGTAGTGATAAACAGAACGTGGATTCAGCCAAAACAGATAAGTCAGAATCTGAAAGCCAAACTGAAAGCCAAACTGACAATTCGCCAGAAACCAGTTCTAAGGATTCCAAAGAAAAAGCGGCTGATTCCTTGCTGACGGCATTATCTAATAATGACAACGGCAACAGCCAGGGTGGCAGCACATCCGCAAACAATGTAAGTCAAAGTCAGTCTGCAGGCACTGCAAGCGTAACACAGGAAACCTCTGCTTCTTCTCAGCGTCAAATGCCGCAAACTGACAATAAAGCCGATAGAGAGGCGGGTCTCTTAGGCATGTTTGCAACTGGTGCATCCCTTTTGGCAACGATTGTCAATCATAAGAAAACTAAGAAGCAACGCTAATTTTTGGTCATGAAAACATCGCAAGATTCATTAATGAGCTGCACATGTATATCTGTGACAGATGCGGCTACCGCTCTAATGACGACCGCATAGCCGCAATGAACATTCAAATGCTGGGAACGATGTACGTCAGCGGCGTGCCTAATCCGTCGTATCAGAGTAAGCACGACACGACAGATGCTAAGAAAGCCAAAGGCAAGAAAACAAAGAAACAAACAAATTAGAGCAGTGCGTACAACGTGCTGTTCTGCCGTAGTAGTCAGCCTGCGGGAGCATCTGAGGTTCGCCAAGGATGCTTGAGAAGCGACAGCGTAAGCCTTCGGGCTTGGCTATGGGAGAACTCCCTTCGGGGAGTTTGCTTGGACCACGCTAGCTAGTTGCAAACCTCCAACCTCGGTCGGGGGTAGTTGATGAGATGTTATTTCTGAAACAGCATCCCTCTCATGGAGAAATTCGTGAGGCAGGGGATGCTGCTTTTTTGTTTTTACTTGCCAAAACATTAGAAATAGATTATAATTAAACGGATTGATAAGGTGTCATTTTTGATAAGTCTTTTCCCTATTTTCTTTCTGCCATGTACTTGTCCTTTGATTGATAAGGTGTCATTTTTGATAAGTCTTTTCCCGATCTGGCTTTAATATACCGGGGACGTGGACGATTGATAAGGTGTCATTTTTGATAAGTCTTTTCCCTAATGACCCAGACTTAGATATTGAATTTGAGATTGATAAGGCGCCATTTCTGATGAGAGCATCCCTCCCGTACAGCGATGTACAGGGTAGGGATGCTCTTCTTTCGCTAGATTAATTTTCTTAGGTAGCGGTGAGAAGATGGTGTCGGGGGATGCAATTTCAGCTGACTAGATGTACAATTAAGGGGTAAAGAATTATTTTTTGTTTTTTACACCTAGGTCTCACAGGGGACTTAGCACTAGAACAGTTGCTCTAGTGGGCCGCAAGGTCAACAAGTTTTTCAGCATTTTTGCTGGCATGAGAGAGTTCTCTCGTGTAATGGTTAAAAGCCTGGCTTAGCCGGACTTACAATTATCGCATGGCGTATCTGTCGTGCTTTTGGTTATTTTACAAAACGAAAAATAAGGTTAGAGGAGACTGCAGAAGTTTTTGCAGTCTCTTTTTTGTGCTTTCAAAGCACTAGAAAGGAGTCAATTATGGGACCGCCATAGTTGAGAAAATCAAAAAAGGAGAAGGGCTGAAAGGACAAAAAAATGATCGTTCAAGGAGTAACAACAGAACGTGAGGAAAACGGCAGGATGTTTAGTCTTCGTGCTAAAATAAAAACAAGAGGTGAGCACGAGATGGACGACCAACTGAGACAAAAAATCGATACAGTTGCTGACGAAATGTACAAAATTATCTTTCGTGGTGAAAAAGGCGTTGCATTAGAAACTGCTTTGAGAAATGCAGGAGTCGATGTCCGCTTTTTTGCTGAAGATGATGACAAAGGCATCAGCAGTTATTTGACGTGGAACTCAAAAAAAGATATGCCAGTAATTATGGTAAACGCACTTGAGTCCCGTGAAAGTCAGCGCTTTTCTATAGCTCGTGAGCTAGGACACTTGGTTCTTGGCTTTAGATGGTTGCCATTTCCGTATTCTACAAAGAGTTTATTTAACGAAGACAAAGTCCTAAATGTAACTAAATATCGAGGTGCAAAAAAGCTGACCAAAACGGAACAGCTTGAAGAAAATAAAGTCGATGAATTTGCAATAGCTTTTTTACTGCCAGACAGTGAACTTGCCAAAATCATTGATATGACCAACCTGACTACAGGATTAATTGGTGAAGTAGCAAAAAAACTCGATGTTTCACCTCAAGCCGCAAATCTTCGCGTAAAAAATTATGTAAGAATGAGAGCGGAAAATAATGAATAAAAAAATAGAGGGACTGATTGGAGAAATTACTCCAAATAAAGCCCAAGCATCCAATGATGCGTCACTAGTCAATGACTTGCCTGGAGATAAAGAAAATTTTCAGGATTCTGCAGAAGCCTATGACGAATTACGTCAGAAGCAAGATCTTCGCTTTCGTGAAAGAATTCTGATGTCGATTGACGCTGGGCGAGTAGCTAGACAAAAAACTAGGCAAAAAGTCCTGGTGTGTTACATTGTCTACATGGCACTGGTTACGGCAGGAATTTTTTGGATCATAATAGATTCACTCGATAAAGGGTATTCTGTAGAAATACAAAAGCTATTGGTAGGGACTTTGATGGTCAATTTGATTTCCTTGGCATTAGTCATTATTCGATACGCTTTCTCTACAGACGTAGAAAAGCAACTAATCCAATTGTTTAATCAAACGGGCCACAACGAACATCGAAAATAAGGTTAGAGGAGACTGCAGAAGCTTTTGCAGCCTCTTTTTTGTGCTTTCAAAGCACTAGAAAGGAGTCAATTATGGGACCGCCATAGTTGAGAAAATTGAAAAAATATTATTGGCAGAGGACTTAAACGCAGTGTTTGAGTCCTTTTTGTTTTTAAAAGAGAGAGGACACAAAAATGACTACCCACAAGTTATCAAAGGAACTTCAAGAAGAGTATGGTGAAAAAGATTGGGAACAAACGGATGAACAGCTTGATCAGCTTGTAAAGAGCGATCAAGACGGTCACCGTGAGTTTGTGGCATGCTTTGGTCGCGATAAGGATTTAGACATCCTCGTTCATGATGAAAGCCCACTTGTACGCTCATGCGTTGCAAGGGAAGGCCGCAATAAAGATCTCGACATTCTTGTACATGATACAAATGAAGATGTCCGGTGGTGGGTTGCTGCCCAAGGTCGCGACAAAGACTTGGACATTCTTGTGCATGATCCCGACTGGAAAGTACGGGAAAAAGTTGCTGCCCAAGGCCGTGACAAGGACTTAGACATTCTTTTACATGATGAATATAACGAAGTACGTGCAACTGTGGCTGAAAAAGGCCGCGGCAAGGATCTTGACATTCTCGTAAAGGATGAAGATCCATGGGTTCGTTATAAAGTAGCGGTGCATGGCCGTCAGGATGACGTCGTGATTCTTGCGTATGACAGTGAAGTAGAAATACGCAGAATTATTGCCGAAAAAATAGGAATTCTTGCAGCCTTGTACAGCGAATTTACCAAAACAATGAACCATCTCGAAAAGGACAGTGACGCTGAAGTTCGGTTGGCCGTTGCTAATGAATGGAAGCGTGCTAGATTCACTGAACGGTATCGTTATCTTGCAATTGAAGGGTTACACCGCCTTGCACACGATGACAACGAAAAGGTTCGTCATGCTGTACGGGCGATGCTTGAAGAAGAACAAAGCAAAAATTGTTAGTAGTATCGGTTTTACTCTATTTCAAAAGAATGGAGCAAAGTACAAAAACTTAATCACAAAAAATTAGGAGGAAATTAACCATGACTATGTACACTTTACCAGAAGCTTTCAGAAGACCATTCGACACGTTCAACAGCTATGAGTCATATGACTGGCATAGAACTGGAAGTCAGCTTGATGAGCTTGTTAAGAGTAAGTCTGTTTACGACAGAAAGCTTGCTGCATGCTTTGGCCGTGAGAAGGATCTGGATATCCTTGTAAGCGATCCAAGCAGTGAAGTTCGTGAAGCTGTTGTGAAGAGTGGACGGAGCAAGTATTTAGACATTCTGGTACATGACGAGGATGAAAACGTTCGTAAGGAAGTAGTAAATACTTGCATTGAAAAGTATCTGGATATTCTTGTTCATGACGAAAATCCAAACGTACGGCGGGAATTTTTGTATTTAAACAATCTTCCTGACAAGTACCTTGATGTGTTAGTTCATGACGAGGATCCTGACGTGAGAGTCGCTGTAGCATGCTATGGCCGTGATAAAGACCTTGATATTCTTGTTTATGACAAAGATGAGGACGGCGAGGTAAGAGCAGCTGTAGCAGATAAGGGTAGAGATAAAGATCTGGATATCTTAGTTCATGATGAAAACGCAGACATAAGAACGGCTGTGGCAGATTATGGCAGAGATAAGGATCTGGATATCTTAGTCCATGATAACGATCGCTATGTACTCCGGTCAGTTGCTGAACATGGCAGAGATCAAGATCTGGATATTCTTATTCAGAGAGCTGATGTTATGGAAGACTGGGAATGCTGGATCGTACGCTACGCTATTGTTTGGGAAGGTCGTGACAAGGACCTGGACATTCTCGTCCATGATGACGATAAAGAAGTACGTGGAGCTGTAGCTCAGTTTGGTCGCGACAAGGATTTAGATGTGCTTGTACATGATTCCAACTGGGAAGTACGGAGAAAAGTTGCTGCCCAAGGCCGTGACAAGGACTTAGATATTCTTGTTCATGACAAAGATGCTAACGTTCGTGTTGCAGTTGCCAAAAAGGGGCGCGCAAAGGACCTCAAAATTCTCGTTAATGATTCCAACTGGGAAGTACTTAACGAAGCATACGCAGCATTACAACAAAATTTGACTGCATAGAGGATACTAGATCACTTGTACAAATAATAGTGCAGAGCAATTCTATGTAACTGCTCAGTAGGAAGGAGAAAAATCATGACTGCTGAAACTAACTACGTTTTTTCTGATGGAATTAACTTGTTTGCCAAGACTCCAGCTGAACTGACAGATGAACTTGGCACTTGGAATACCGCAGAAGCAATTGCCGCAGAAGAAAGAAAATACGATGCAAAGCTGGCTTACATGCTGAAGCCACTGCAACGCGTTGAATTGCTTGGTGAAAGCGAAGATACTATCTATGTTGTTGTCGACTTAGACAATCAACTGAAACTGATTAACCCTCGCGAATGCCTGGCAGGGGATTCTGATCTTCTGGATGAGGATTATGCTATTGAGGCAATTGGCGATGGCTGCTTTGGCAAGCTGCACCAACTGTACTCTTACAACGAAACGACTCTGAATTTGTTGAAGAGTCTTGAAAGCAATCAAGATGTTGTTTGGACCAACGAAAGCGAGCTCGATGTTTTACCATTAGCTGGCAAAAAGATCCAATGCTTGGAACTTCCAGAAGTTGGTCAAGAAGAATTCGAAAAGGCACATAGCCAAGTTATTCTTCGTCGTGTGGAAGCCGTGTCTGATCGGATTAGCGCGACTGTAGGATTACCTGCACATAATTAGTCGGAAAGTACAGGATGTAACCACAATCTATCTATAAGCCTCATGCTGGACGTCTAGTTCAGCATGGGGCTTATTTTTTACCTTTTTTCTGCTTTCCGCAGTACATCCCTCTGCACTAAATTCCATAGATGTTTACACATCAAAGTTCAATTAAGTCAATAAAACCGGGGGCTTAACCATCATGCTTATTTTCAAAACAGCACCCCCATAATCACGCATTACGGAGCATACCGGTTTTAGAAAAATACAGGCAATGGCAAAAATACGATTTTGAGTCTTAACAGGCAAAGCAAAAAGCGGTAAAATACTAAATAAGTGGAGTCATAAATTTTTCCTCACGCGTGTGAGGGTGATCCGGAGGACACTGTGACGCAGTTCTGATGGATAATGATATTCCTCACGTAAGTGGGGCGAAAAGGTTACACGAAAGTGTAGCCTTTTTCTTTTGCCTAATTTAGCTCAATGCTAGCTGTTCTACACAGTGCATCCCCGGTATCTGGCTAAACCTGCTAATTGTCAACCATACCAAAATGGCTAGCAAGAAAATTTAGCAAAATTGTTGATCCCAGTAGACTGACGTAGTAAGATATAAATATAGAAAGAAAATATTTTTTGGCTAAAGCTGTTCCAAGCAAGGGACAACAAAGGAGAAAAACGATGCAGAGTAAGAAGCAACAGAATATGTCTAGAGCTAATAGTCTGATTGGCATGATCGCGTTTGACTCAGATTCTATGCAGATTGTCAAAGCTATTTCAGCAAAAGTTTCTAATAAAGGCAATGTGTCTATCCAAGCTAAAACAGATAACGGCAAAGAAGTAACGCTCCACAATAAAGGACTAAACTTGCATTGGGTTCCTGCCAATCAGCGTGATGTTGTCGAACAGGAAAAAACAGATTTTTATTACGTTGAGGGCGAGAAAACTTGGCATTTCAATGCCGAGTTGAATCTCCCACTTTCTGCCTTAGTGTGTGAACGTTAGTTTGACATGTGATATAATATAAATAGCTAGAGAGCTGTAAATACTGAAAGAAGGTGCAACTCATATGGCTAAATATGAATTCAGAAATGATGAGCCAGATATCATCCATGGGCGAGGCTACGTATACAACCTCAATTACCACATCGTCTGGTGTACCAAGTATCGCAACCAAGCCTTGGCTAATCCGATTATTGTCGATTCACTCAAGGACAAGATCCTTCAGATCTGCCGTGAGAATGAGTATACGGTCAAGGCTCTGGAAATAATGCCAACTCACGTGCATATTCTGCTGTCTGCCAAACCCAAAGAGAGCGTGACAAATATCGTCAAGAAGCTCAAAGGCATTACGGCCAAGTGGCTTTTTGAAAAGTACCCAGAAACGATGAAGGAATACTTCTGGGGTGGTCACGTCTGGTCACCGAGCTATTACGCAGGAAGCATTGGAGTGACAACCGAAGCTGTCGTCAAGAAATACATTGAGACGCAATGGAATAGACCGTTTCACTAAACGCTAGAAAGGAGGAAGCGACATGGCAATACGCAAGCGCAAGTCGGATCTGCCGGAATATGGAGTGAAAATCAGATTGTACCCGACTCTCGTACAACAAGCCAAACTTAGACAGTTCTTTGGCAATGACCGCTTCCTCTGGAATCAGCTTGTCAGCCTCTATCAGGAACGCTACAAGAACAACAAGAGCTTAAAACTGTTAACGGAATTCGATCTTAACAATCTGCTTCCCGCTTTGAAGAACGAATATCCATTCCTCAAGGCAAGCGACAGCTCCAGCTTCCAAATCGTGACCAAGAACATCAGCGATGCCTGGGAGGCGTTCTTTGCTGGAACGAGACGCAAGCCCCGCTTCCACTCAAAACATAACGCCAAGCAGTCATATACTGGCAAGTCGTCAAGCATCCGGATCATGGGCAAAAGAAACATGTTCCTGCCGAAGCTGAGAAGAGTCAGATCATCGAAAACCGGCGTCATCGACGGCAAGATCAAGCGCTACACGATCAGCATCGATGCTTGCGGTCGCTACTGGCTTTCTCTAATCGTGGAGAAAAAGACCGCCTTCCTGCCAAAGACTGGCAAGGCGGTTGGCATTGACGTGGGGCTGACGCACTTGGCCATCCTGTCAGACGGCAGAAAGCTTGACAGGTTCTCATCGGATTTCTGCGAGAAACAAGCAGAAATCTGGCAGTGCAAGTCATCCAAGCGCCGTCATTTGGCTTTTGTTAAGTCGCAGCAGGACGCCAACAAAAAGGTTCTTGGCGCAAAAAGCTTGTCTGACTATCAAAACTGGCAGAAAGCCAATGTCGCCAAAAACCGCTATATGAGCCGCATCACGAATCAGCGCGATGACTATCTGCACAAGATCACGGATCAGCTGGTAAAGGAATACGACGTCATCGTCATTGAAGATCTCAAGATCAAGAACATGACAAAGAATCATCACCTTGCCCGCTCAATCCTTCGTCAGTCATGGGGTGAATTCCGCAAAATGCTGGAATACAAGTGCAAGAAGTACGGAAAGATCCTCATTAAGGTCAATCCAGCGTACACCAGCCGAATCTGCTCAAAATGCGGCAAGGATACGGGCAAGAAGCCACTGTCAGTGCGGGAATGGGACTGCCCATTCTGCAAGGCGCATCATGACCGTGACATCAATGCATCAATCAATATATTGCTTAAAGGACTTGCCCAGCTCTGAGAGAGCTGGGCAAGCAAAAAATCGTACCGTCAAACAGCAATCAATGCGGCTTGGCGGAATCGTCGGAGGGGGCACTTCCGTGATAAATAGACTGACCTCTGTTTTTGCACTGCTGTTCAGCTTGCTGGACAGAACCAGTAAAAAAGCAGTCTTGACTTCGGCCAATCCTGTTTGCAAGAATAAGTTGGTTGTTCTCAGAAGCTGTAGGTTGTGCGTGAGCACTAGCCTATAAAGAACCCCCCGACCTTGGTCGGGGGAGCATGTCATAATTCGTTTTTCGCTAAAAACAGAAGAAGATTCGATAAAGCAAAGCGCAGAATTGGCTCGCTTGCTTTTGACAGCCGCATCCCTAGCATTGTTGAGATAGTTGATGCAGATATCAACGGCAAAGGAATAATTAAGATCGTCGTTAAAGACGAAAATGGTAAAAGTTGGTCAACTGCGGAAACCTACTTGGATGGCAAATGGGTATCAGCAAATCAGCGCGATGCAGTTGAGAAACAAAAAGCTGATTACCAAGCCGAAATTCTTAAACAGAAAAAAGCAACTTTTTTGGCCAAGAAAGCGGAGTTGGAAGAAACACTGCCTAAGATACTGGAATACCGTGACCTTGTTTCTGACGAGGGCGACACCCTTATTGACGTCAACTCAGAAATAGACGAAGGCAGATTCAAAGCAAGCCTTGTGCTGACAGTTAAGACTCGTGACGGCAAGAATGCCGAAAAAGATTTAGACTGGTTCAAGGCTCACAGCTGGATGACAGAAGAAGATTATGCGTCTGCAGAAAATTATGAGATTGCTCACGCTAAAGCAATCGATGAGCTGTGGCAAAGAATGCAGGATGCTCAAGGTATTGATATTGATCTTTTGCCAGAAAAGTACCGCAGCTTTTTCGAAAAGCAGTGTGCTGACGCTGATTTGGATCTGATTGTCAGTGAATACGACCCATCTGCGTGGGACAACCATCGTGAATTCAGCCTTTCAAAGTCAAGCGCCATTGAGCGACTGCTCAAGCATAGAGACGCTGCTGATCCTAAGCAGGCTGTCATGACTAATTTTGATAGATCATTTTCCGTATACGAATGCGGATTTGACAATTATGTCAACGGGACTAATTATGAGCGTCTCTACCTTTCGGTAGATGATGAAAACTACTCTTGGACTGTTGACTTAGACTATGATTTTAATTTTGACTTTGACCGCCTTAGCGACTTCATTGTCAAAAATCTTGATGACGATTCTTTCCTGTACTTGCTCAAGAAAACGTTTGATTCCAAGGAAGAACTGGAAGAACAATTCAGCGAAATTATAAATCCCAAAGAAGCGCTAGCTGCTGTTGTTCAAGGCTTGGGCGGTAATTACGATTTTCGTGCCTCATCAGATCTTTCTGAGGATCTGTTTATGGATACTGAATGGTTGGCTGGTCAAATTGACGATATAGTCAATAGCCTGCTTGAGGTAGAGGAGCAGGTTGCAGAAAAGGTCATCCCTCAAGTATTCGAAGAAAAGTATCTACCACGACTTGCTAAAGAATATGCTGAACTGAACAGTGGATTCGATACCGAAAAGCTTGAAGCAAAAGAACAGTGGCAAAAGCAGCTTGCTGAATACAAGCAAGGCAATGGAAATGCACATGAGCAAAAACTGTTTGTGGCTCTCAGTGCGATGTCGGTGCTCAACCACGTTGCTAAGACTTTGCAGAACTATAGAGGCAATTCTAGCGACTTTGAGTATGACATGCTGAAAGATTCTTATCAGTCTGCAGAATCTATCTACGACCTCAAAAATGAGCTTCTGAAGGCCGTGTACGACAACTGCCCTGAATGCGTAAAGCTCTCCGCTTTTGTGCCGGAAGATGCTGATAAAATCAATGTGACATTCTGTGACGATCACTTTGACGTTTTCCGTGAGGAGAGCTCATATTTCGGTCTTACTCCAATGGAATATTATTTCGAGAACAAGAAAGAAATAGATCGGTGCCATAAGTGCGATGTTACCTACAACGTGAACTACTACAGCATGTACTCATTCGAGATTAAACTGCCTAATGCTGAATTTAACTTCCATGAGCCATATCCGGTTGGCAGATTTGATTTCCCTAAGCTGACTACCTTGCCAAAAGTAGATCAAGAAGTAAACGAGGAGGGCATGTTCTTGTTTGGCCGTGAAGCGAACTTCAAGGAATCGTGCTTGGCATTAGCAGTTGACTTGACCGAGCCGATCAAAGCTTTTCTGCCGATGGCAGAAGAACAGAAATAACTGAAAGGAAGCAAAGTCATCTTTACAGAAAAATATTTGCCAGAGTTTGTTGAGGAATATGCTAGCAAGAAAGAAAAGATGTGATGCGTCAATGACGGAATGGTCTCTAAAAGATTTGTCCAAATACACAGGACATCAGATTAAGCGGCTAAGAGAAGAACGTAATTGGTCTCAAGACGAATTAGCCAGTAGAATGAAAACTACTAAAACGTCTATTTCTAATTACGAAAATGGTAAGCGAACACCTCGTTTTGATGGCCTCTACTTGTTATCTACGATATTCGATGTCTCAATCGATGTATTTTTTCCACCTCGTGATTCTGTAGTACATGAAAATGAGACACACAACGATTCAGTGTTACAGCGAGATAATGGCACATCGAAAGAAGTACTTAATCGTCTAGACAAGATCGTCGATCTGCTTGAAACGATCAACAAACAAACAAGCAAATCAACGGGTGATGAAAGCTAGCAAAAGAAGAAAAATGAACGTCTACAAAAATATCAAGGCTATTGCCAAAGAACAAGGATTGACTATAAAGGATGTTGCCTATAAGGCAGGGATTGGTGAGAACAGCATCTACCTCTGGAAAGTGACACAGCCGTCTATTACTTCTTTGCAGAAAGTAGCTAACATCCTTAATGTAAATGTCAATGATCTAATGCAAGAAACCTCAGCAGATACTACATATCTTGTAGAAATTCAACGAATGGCTAAACGATTACGCCCAAATGATCAAAAGAAATTACTGAAGATCATTGAGATTCTCCTCGAAGAATAGTCAGTTAGATAGCCAACTGAAGATAGGCATCCCCATCATGTGTGTTTCTATCACATTGGGGGATGCCTATGCTGTATTAACATCAAAGAAATGACAGAACAAAATTAGATAAACGAAAATGAGCACGACTATTACAAAGCCAACGCATCTAGATCGAGAAAATACAGATGATGTGCTACGAAAAAACGTAACAAAGCTTAGGCAAGAACGTGGCTGGTCAATTCAGGACTTGGCCTCACGCTTAGGGATGGATAGAACTTACTTGAGCAAATCGGAAAGCGGCAAAAGAGCGTTCAAGATTTCAGAAGTAGATAAAATGGCTAAAATTTTTTGCGTGTCAACCGACTGTCTATTAGGCAGATGCATGCCATCTGACAAAAATAATCTAAATCGGGATGCTGAAACTGCAGAAAAAGAAATTATCAAGCTTTCGGCTGAAACCGCTCGGTGGTTCATTAAGTACTGGGCCGGTAATAACGAATTGCAGGAACTCGAAGAGCTGATTGAGCAACGAAAGAACAAACAATAAGCTGCATCCCTCCTACACAGGAAAGATGCCGTCAGCAGCCACTTCCCGTAACAGTAGGGCAGGGGTCTAACAAGTCTCCCTCCTCACTAGCGTCGCCCTAGGGGGATGCAGAAAGACAAAAAGAAAACGAGATCTCTATGATAGGGATCTCGTTTTTACGTCTGTTAAGTAATTGGATTAATGGTTGTGCAACTAATCTAGGACCTTTTCTTGTACTCTATATATGTATTTTTCTAGATAGGGAATCATGATCTCCTAGATCGAGTAAAATTAATACTACTTCATCAGTTGCTTGGTCTATGCGATAGATTAACAACCAATCGTCATTGTATTGTCGATGGACATGCAGTTCCCTCAGTTCGCCGATTAGCACATGATCTTTATGCAACTTTAAGAAATCAGTATCATTCTTGACAATTGCAGCTACACAATCATCGACTAATGACATTTGATAATGTTTTTTCTTGTATGCTTTATAAGCACGATAAAAATGATTAGTTGGCTTAATTTTCATCATTCATTGCCTTGACGAAACTCTCTACGGAATCATATTCACCAACAAAGTTTCCTTCCTTGGCATCTTTAATAGCTTGACCAAGTTCAGTGTCTTCCATAGTCAAATCGAGAGGGATAGAGTAGCTGTGTTGAACCTTCTTTAAATACATTTTAATTCCAGTAGATAAATCTAAGCCATAGTAATTAAAGATAGCGGTCACTTCTTTTTTATCTTCAGAGTCCATTTTGAAATTAACTTGTGAACTAGCCATAATATCTTCCTCCTTCTAATCTTATATATATTATACAGCGATACTTGTGGAAAGTAAAGCAGTGTATATACCGACGTAGATGGTTGCTACATATAGCATATAAT
>NZ_JBUBHO010000003.1:0-39639 GCF_057197965.1 Lactobacillus sp. WILCCON 0149 | reverse complement strand
CAAGCACATGGCTGACACAGTGTACATACCGGAGTGACACGGCGTACATACCGGCTAAGCTGCATCCCCCTGTTACGTATACTGCTAATTGCATCACGCGTACGTTTTCGTACTTTCACGTACAGTTTTTTGGGTTCAAACCGCCATAAGCAGTCAGATTTAGCACGCAAATTGCAATTAAGCGCATGAAAATGGTAGCAAGTCAAGCACGGTTAGAGCGCCAACACGTACGCAATTTGCAAAATAATGCACATCAGTTAGGCAAAGCAGCAGGCAGTCTTTTGCTACTTTCTCAAAACATATAGCAATAGGCCTGAAAAACGCGGCGTACATACCGGAGTGACGCAGTGTACATACCGGCTCCTCGATAGCCCTTGTCGCTCTAGGGCTAAGCCACCCCCTAAAAATATAAAAAGAGCAAAACTAGACCATTTAGTTATGCACAGGCTTAACACTGCTTCAATAAATGGCATATCAACGATTTACCAATTTGCTTAAAATGTGACACGGCGTACATACCGGCTGCTAATTGTGTGACACAGTGTACATACCGGTGGTGACACGGCGTACATACCGGCTCCTCGCTAGCCCTTGTCGCTCTATGGCTAAGCGCCCTCCTAAAAATATAAAAAGAGCTAGATCAGACCTCTATAGTTTTCCACAGGCATGAGTACTTATTTTTAAAGGGCTAAGCGGCAAAATACCAATTTGCAAAAAAATGACACGGCGTACATACCGGCTCAAAAAGTGACACGGCGTACATACCGGGTTGACACGGCGTACATACCGGAGTGACACGGCGTACATACCGGCTCAAAATCGTAGTCAACTGCCTAAATCCCTTGTGCGACAAGGGCTAAGCGGCACTTTTCTTGTTTAAAAAGAGTGACACGGCGTACATACCGGGTTGACACGGCGTACATACCGGCTCCTCGATAGCCCTTGTCGCTCTAAGGGTAAGCCACCCCCTAAAATTATTATCTAAAAAGATATAAAAGTAATATTTAAAAGTTAATTAATAAGAGGGAGGCGCGTAGCGTCTCCCCCCTCAAAAAAACTAACTAATTTTTCTTCTAGCTCAAAAGCTATTTTTCTGACTTCCAGAAACTCTTCCACTGAACATTGATCACGTCTCTTTGAGCAGCGTTCTTTCCAGAAAATACTGGAGGCACTTTTGCAACCCCGATGATATTTTGTCTAGGTACGAATCCAATGTATCTTGAATCTTTAGAAACTGATCTGTTGTCACCTAAGACAAAATAATAATTTTCAGGCACCTTGGTAGCATCCCTGCACTTCAGCCACATGTAGTCTTCTGACAGGCTCTTTAAATCCCAGTTTTTGGTGCCTGAAGTGCGCTGCTTTTTTGATATATAGCTCTGGGATATTGCTTTCCCGTTGACATAGATAGTGCCATTCTTTGACTTGACAGTATCGCCAGGAATCCCAATAACCCGTTTGACATAGATTCTTGATGAGTAAAGTGCAGGATCTACGCCATAAGCATCAAAAGTAACTACCGAGCCTCGATGAATCGGAGCAGTTTTGAAAATCAGCATTGGCTCTTTGTTCGTCAAGTTAGGCTCCATAGACGGCCCTGCTACTCTCATCGGCTGCACGATAAACGCCTTTAAGAAAACGGCGACAGCAACTGCCAAGCCAATCGGCAACACCCAGCTAATAATCTTCTTAAAAATCTTCAAAACAAAATCGGGGCAAAGAAATACGACATTTCAGCCCCACCTCACGTCCTTTCTTGATAAAAATTGCTATTTTCCAAGATTGTAGCCCTTTTGTCAATCAAGATTGATATACCTGTTTTTGCTGCTTTTGGAGCTTATTTGGCCAAAATGTGCAGTTGTCAATCTGCTATAAATCGCGTCATATCAGCAATTTTAGCACTTTCTTATTTTCAAAACTACATAGCCTAGAAATTTAGCCGGCCCTAGCACCGGCTTTTCCCCTTCCCGAAAAAACTTAGCAATCCTTGATTTAAAGCCATTTCTTCCAGAAAGTGGAGCATTTTAGCTCTTAAAGCAGGTCAAATTCCATGTTCAGCAAAAACAGCCTTAACAAATTCTCATGCAAAGAAGGCTAAAATTGCTAAGAATGACGGGCTTTTATTACCTAAAGACACTGTACAGAAACTATCTAAGATTGCTAACAAGCGTGAAAGGACAAGGCAAAATGCAAGAAAACAAGGATTTTACAAAATGCAGGATTCAGCTGAAACAGTAAAGCCAAAACAAAAGCACGTAACCCTGTACATAGCCACGCCCGACATTTTCGTAGAACAAACCGACATTCCCAACCCGTATGATCTGCAGGACTTCATGATCATGCACGCTACGGGCGAGAACGGCGAAAATCTCGACCACATGATCAGCTATGACGACAACGGCGTTGATTTCAGAACCGCCGGAGATTATGTCGTCTACGCGATGGTCATGGATCTTAAAGGCAACGTGGACAGCGACTACATGATCGTTCACGTCCTCAATCCCAAAGAAGCCAAGATGTATGAGAAATCCGGAAGCTTCCCAGGATTAAATGAGCGCCTAAGAGCGAGTCAGAACCCAAGAGATGATTTTCAACAAAACGAGGACAATCAATATCTGGATCCAACTCTATCGCCAAGCGAAGCCATTAAGATCTTGGAGGAAAGAGAAGACAAGCATGATGCTCGTACTGCTTTGGTCAACAGCATTCTGACGGTCATCTTGTTTGCGGCTCTTGCGTTCGTCTGTTGGTTTTTTGTGGACATGTTCTTCTAGGTGGAATGGCGGAACGTGAAGCACGTATGTAAGTAAAAAAGCAAAGGAGTATTTCAATGCTATTTGGATTTGGCAAGAAAAAAGACAAAGAAACTAAAGATGCGGCTGACCTGATCAAGCACGACGATGACAAGGAACAAGAAGACTCAGAGATCGCCAAGTCATATCGCCCGTCTGACAAAGACGAAGATGGTGCAAATCACACCGCGCTGCATTCTCCAAGCGATCCGGACAAGAAGTCTGAATCTGACGGCAGCAATTCTGAAGACAAGGAAAACGCGGAAGTCAAAGGCGATCAGCAAGCAGATGAAAGCAATAATCAAAGTGATAAGCCTGCTGAAGACGATGGTGATCGCGTAATCCGCGTTGACAATGAAGCCCTGGCTAAGCTTATGAGCAAGAGCAGCAAGTCCTCAACTCTTAAGATTACTTCCAACAAGCCAGATGGATCTTCAGAAGATCAAACTGAAGATGAAAAGGCAGCACTTGAAGCCGCTGCGGCAGACAAAAAGCCTGCAGCTGACAAGCCGTCCTCCCCTGCTGAAACTGAAGCTAAGCCAGGCGAGAAGCCAGCCGAGGTCAAGCATGACATGCCTCAAAGCCCAGCCAAGCTTGAATCTGAAAAGAAGCAGGAAGAAGACCAAAAGAATGCTTCAAAGCCTGCCGCTGAAACTAAGCCAAGCGAGCTGAAGCAAAATGACAAGCCGGCTCAAAGCAATGCGCCAGGGGATCAAGAAAAAGACAAGCTCAACTCCGAAAAGCAAGAGCATGCTGAACGGCTTCAAAAGCCTGCTTCTACTGTCAAGTCAGCTGAATCCATGAGCGACAAAGAAACTCTAATTGCCAAGCGCTCAAACGGCAGCAACCACAGAACCGTCTCTCAGCCAAAGACCATGCTGCAAAAAGTTGCTCCAGTAAACCCAATGGCTGGCAACTCAAAGAACGAGCATGATCAAAAATCACAGGTTTCAAGCGGCATTTCACGCCGAGCAGTCAAGCCTGCCTCAGTGTCAAGACCAAGTGGCCTTACCGTAAAGCGGGAAGACAAGCAAAGCATTAACTCTGCTCAAAAGCCAGAAAGCGAAAAGAAAATCTTGAACAATTCCAGCACGAGCCAGCCTCGTCAAAACGCTGATGAGAAGAAGCTGGATGCACGTCAAAAACCGGCAGTCAAGCCAGGCTCCCCTGCTCCAAAGCAGGAGAAGCCGCAAGCACCAGCTCCTCAAGCAACGCAAAAGACTGCTGAAAAGCCAGCAGCTGCTTCAAAGCCTAACTTAAAGCAAGCCGCAAAGCCAGCGTCGACTCCAGTAAAGAAGGTCGCTCAGCCAGTCTTGGTAAGCTTTGTATGCAACGGCAAGAAGATCGCCAAGGACTTTGCCTTTGTTGGCGAACCGGGCCGCAAGCTTACTGCTAAGGATCTTCCAAAGATTCCTGGCTACGCTATCAAGCACGAGATGATTCCAGACATCCGCATCTCAGTTGAGCGCCAGAAGGTCACGATCTTCTACGAGCCAAGCACCGTAACTTACCAGATCATTCCTGTTGGCGAAGACCTGACTCCAATCAAGTCTGCTGCCGAATACAAGCACTATAGAGGCCGGGCAGGCAGCACTATCGACCTGTTCCCTCAAGTCAAGGGCTACCGCCAAGCGGAAGCAAGACGCTACTCAGTGCCCGATGAATCAGGCAAGAAGATCAAGGTCGTCTACGTGCCTCTTCGCCAGACGATCCGAGTGATCCGCCGCACTACTGACGGCGAAGTGCTTTCAGAAGAGCATATTACCGGTAAGACAGGCGAAAGCTACAGCGTCAAGCTGGACAGCCGCCATTTTGAAGGCTATGAAATCGGCAACGTGCCAAACAATCTGTCCGGCACTTTCCAGCCAGATGGCCCAGACGTCGTGATCGAATACGTGCCTGCTGACAGCTCAGTCATGGTCGAATTCGTTGACGAAAGCGGCAACCAGATCCACAAGCCTCTTGAAGAAAAGGGCAAGTACAAGAGCGAATATGCAATTCAGCCTCCTGTAATTGACGGATATGAACTTGCCTCAGATCCAGACATGCTCAGCGGCCGCTTTACCGCAAAGCAGCGCAAGATCGTTCTGTCCTTCAAGCCTGCACAGGTATCGCTTACCGTTCACTACTGGCTTGACGAGCAAAAGACGGTTCAAGCAACTGATGACGCGGTAGTCAGCGGCCTGGTAGGCGACAGATACCTGCAGAGCACCCCAGACATTCAAGGAATGACGGCAGACAAGAATTTGGTCGAAGGCATCTTCTCTGCTTACGGCAACAAGGACGTTGACGTCATCTATACCCCTATCTCCTGCACGGCTACTATCTCACTGAGAGTGCCTAGCGGCGAAATGATCGAAGGGTATGAGCCTAAGGTCTTTACGGGCAACTGGGGCGATGAGTTCTCCTTTGAGCTTCCAACCATCAGCGGCTATGAAAAGCCAGAAACGGAATACAGAGCACGCTTCAGCTCTCCTGTTCAAGCAGACAGCGTATACTACAAGCCACTGGAAAGTACGGTCAAGGTCCGCTATGTTAATGCTCGCACCAAGGAGGCCATCAGCGGCTACCCGCCAAGAATTGTTACTGGCTTTGTAGGCTCTGCCTACAGCATTGATCCGGAAATCATCGACGGCTACCGGCTCAGCAAGGTTCCGGATTCAGCAAGCGGCATCTTCCGCACCAATGAGCAGGAAGTAGACTTCTACTACGAACCAAGTCTTTCTGAACTGGTTCTGCATTTCTATGACTCTACGCTCAATTCTCTGGCCCCTAACAAGGCCGTTAGAGGCTATTATGGGGAAAAGTACCAGCTGACCACTGAAACGTCTCTGGAGGGCTATAAATTGACTTCTACGTCATATCCGCTTGAAGGGACTTTCCCGCCTAACAGACAAGACGTAGATCTGTACTTCAAGGCAACTCCAGTAGCATTTGACTTGATCCCGGTTGATCAGTTTGGCAATGAAATTGACCCTAAGTACGACATTCACGTCATGGGTCTCATGAACCAGACCTTCAGCGAAAGACTTCCGGAAATTCCGGGCTACAACGCTCTCTACAGCAGCATTGAAGACAACATCCTTCCGGAATACGCGGGTCAGCGCATCAAGCTGAACTACCAGCCAAAGGATTCAAGCATTACCGTTCATTGCTTCTACAAGGGCGGCAATCATGACGGCGAGCGCGTCTTTGAGGATGAGACGTTCAATGGCAAGGTCGGAAGCGAGTTTGAATACCCAGTAAGAGACGTTGACGGCTACACGGCCAACATGCAGCTTTTGACTACCAAGTACAGAGCTGAAAACCAAGACCTTACTGTGGTTTACGAAGTCAGAACTGAGGACTACATGATCCACTACAAGGACCCTAACGGCGTACTTGTAGGCGGAATGCCTCAAGCAAATGGCTTCTATGGCCAGGCAATCGACGTTTCTGGCAACGTGCCGCGGGGCTTCCACATGCTTTCCGGCGCGGACTCCAAGATCTATCTTGACGGCTCTGGCGTCTACAACGTGGCAGTCAACCCAGACGAACTGCTTGTCGATGTCGTTCCTCAAACCGCTGACGGCGTAAGTCTTATGTCTCCAAGACAAGTGTCAGGTGAATACCATGTCCCTCAAGAAATCACCTTGCCGCAAATCCCTGGCTTCAACTCAACGGCTGGCGAAACGATCACCATTCCGTTTGAACTGGGTGAAACCACCTTGCCTGTGGTTTATGAACCGCAGGCAAGAAAGGTCACAGTCCGGTACATTTCCGTTGAAGGCAATGACATTCATGAACCTACTGTCGTCAACGGACGATACCAAGAGCGCTATCGGATTGAACCGCTCAAGATCGATGGCTTCTTCGTTCTCAAGGACGAAGCAAAGACCGGCATCTATGGACTTACCGACGCCAACGTAACGTTTGTCTACAGAGCCGGCAGCGATGAATTCTCTCGTGCAGTAACTCCTCTGTCAGAGATCATCAGCCAGCAGAATGCACAGTCTAATTTCCAGGAAAACAGTCAATCCGTCGTTAGTGAAAATCCTAATTACCAGCCCGGTGAAAATAAGAATTATCTGAACGACAATTCTTATGAAGATCCAAACGCAAGCAACTACAGCAACACAACTACAGTGCAACAACAACCTAACACACAAAGCAATCCTAACGAATACAACGACTCATCAAACGACGATGACTTTTCTGGCAGCTCTGAAACGCACAACACGCAAAACACTGCCGGGATCTTAGACTTCCTCAATGATTTTGAGAAGTAAAGAAGAGGCCTCAAATCAGCTCCAATGCTGGTTTGAGGCCTTTTTTTGTGCATATTCCAATTTCGTCCAACAAAAATAGGTTTAAAAAAATGTTGCCGCTTTTCGACTATTATTTCTGCGTAGAAAGGACGAGCTACCGATGGAAAACGAAAACGACAACCTGGACAACCTGACCAGAGCCGAGCTGTACCGCTCCCCCGCGCGGGAAGTGATGCACTGGATCTGGCGATTTTTTAGATGGGTGTTTTTGCTCATTGCAATACTGATTGCTATGGGAATTGGCGTTTTTGCTTACTATGCCAAAGACGCGCCAGTCATCACCCTGGAGCAGATGAAGCAGACGGGCGATTCCACCTTTTATGACCGTTCTGGCAACAAGCTGATGTCGCTAGGCACGACCAAGCACGTCTATGCCTCTGAAGGCGATATCCCCTATGCGATGAAGATGGCGGTGACTTCGATTGAAGACCGACGCTTTTATCAGAACCCGCTTGGGATTGATCCGGTAAGAATTGCCAAGTCTTTTGTGGAAGACGTGCGCTCCAGAGACTCTGTAGCCGGCGGTTCGACCATTACCCAGCAGCTGGTCAAGCTGAGCGTCTTCTCGACCTCTAAGAGTCAGCAGACGCTTAGAAGAAAGGCTCAAGAAGCTTGGCTGGCCATCAAGCTGACCAACTCTTACAGCAAGGACAAGATCATGGCGCTGTATCTGAACAAGGTCTACATGAACTATGGCTGCTATGGCGTGCAGACGGCGGCACAGTACTACTACGGCAAGAAGCTGAAAGACCTGGACCTGCCGCAGATTGCCATGCTGGCGGGGATGCTGAATGCTCCAACAAGCTTTGACCCCTACCTTCACCCAAAAGCAGCCGTTCAAAGACGCAACCTGGTCCTCTACACGATGTATCAGCAAGGATACATCAAGACAAGCGACTATGAGTCAGCTTGCGCCGCGGCTGCTTCTCACGGCCTGGTAAAGACTCACGGAAGCGACCAGGAAGTTCAAGACAAGATTTGGCAGCTTGACGACCCTTACTTCAAAGAGGCCATAGATCAGCTCATGGAAGCCGGATACAACCCTTACACGCAGCATATGAAAATCTACCTCAATATTGACCAGGACGTGCAGAGGAAGCTCTACGACCTCGTAAACGGCGGTGAGATCTCCTTCACTTCCGCCAAGATGCAGATTGGCTCAACGGTTACAGATCCAACGAATGGCCGGGTTTTGGCTGTCATCGGCGGCAGAAATTTAGATCCTAACGTCCGTCTGGGCTACAATCGCTCTGACCAAACCAGCCGCTCCAGCGGTTCAACGATCAAGCCTCTTCTTGACTATGCTCCGGCTATTGAGAAGTTCCATTGGTCAACCGAGCACACGGTTGATGACACGTCATACGTCTACCCCGGCACCAATATCGTGTTGAACGACTATGACTATGCTCACCTGGGCTACATCTCCATGCGCTATGCGCTTGAGCAGTCAAGAAACATTCCTGCCGTAAGGGCCCTTCAGTCCGTGGGGATGAAGCACGGGTCAGACTTCGTGAAGCAGATGGACATCAAGGTTCCTACCTCTCAAGGCTTGTCCGCGGGTATTGGTGCTTATGCGTCCCCTACCCAGCTGGCAGGTGCTTACGGTGCCTTGGCCAATTACGGCGTTTACTATAAGCCATCGTTTGTTTCATCCGTAGTACTTGAGGACGGGCAAAAGGTTGATTTTGATTCCGCGCCAAAGCGCGTAATGAAGCGGTCAACGGCGTATATGATCACCGACATGCTCAAGGGTGTAATCACTAAGGGGAGCGGTACCGCGGCTAAAGCCGGAAACCTCTATGAGGCGGGTAAGACTGGTACTGTTCAATATTCTAGCGATGAGCTTGCTCAGTACCCATCCTACATGAACACGCCAAAGGATTCTTGGTTTGTTGGCTACACGAGATACTTCGTAATCTCTTCCTGGGTAGGCTATGACAAGCTTGCTGACGGGACGATAGATGATAAAGTTGGCACTTACGCCCCCCAAAAGCTCTATAAGTCGCTCATAACTTACTTGATGCAAGACAAAAAGAACACTGACTGGGTAAAGCCAACGAGCGTCTACAAATACGGTACGGCCCTCTCTCCTGTTTCTGCCTCTAAGTCACCTGACAAGGCACTTCTAGAGAGATACAAGCAATCATCCAGCAGGGCCAAAACAGCCGTCAGAACACCGTCAGCTGCCCGGGTTGGCCAAACTATCACGACGACTACAACACACCAGGACGGCTCTAAGACGGTCGTTCAGCGTACATACAATTCGGATGGGTCAATTACTACCAAAACGACAAACATTCCTGCAGCAAACTAGCAAATTGACTTTTCCGCAATGATTAGGGATAGAAAGAGCACTACATGTTTTCATTTTTTCGAGATCCTTTACGAGATCTAGCTCCTGAATTCGACCTAAAGCCAGACTCACAAGCCAAAAGAACAAGGAGGCAGACGCGGCGGGCATTGTTTGGAGGCTTTTTCATTGGCTTCATGGTTTTGATTATCATCATTGCCGTATTCGGCGGTGGGGTGTATTTAAGCACAACCTCAGACTGCGATTCTGACGATAATTCAGCAACGACTACGGCAACGTCAAAAATTGGCAAGATAACGGTTAAAGACAGTTCTGACTATCTTACGAAAATAAAGAACATCTCAAAAGCCGTAGGCAAGAAAATCGGCGTTCAGCCAAGAATGCTCTTTGCCCAGCTGTATGCGGAATCTGGGCCAGATGGCACACAGCCGGTCAACACTCAAGACCACAACTATGGTGGTATGACTTGGACAGCAGGATGTGGCTACCCTAAAGGGACGACAAGAGGCAAAGGCGGCAGTGAAGGTGGCTGGTACAGGCACTACAAGAACGTCAGCGAATTCGCGTCAGACTGGGCGGTAACCGTTAAGTCGAACTTCTCAGAGATGGGGAATCCCAAAAGCTTGAGTGATTACCTTGCCAAGATGAAGGCTAAAGGATATATGGCTGACAACAACATGGCTGGCTACCTTTCCCGGATGAAGACAGGTTGGGCAAAGTGGACTGGCAAGTCAACTCTGTCCGGGGCTGCTCAAGTTGCGGATACTGCCGCAACTGATACAGGCGAAGACTGTGATACTGATGATAGCGGCGCTGTTTCTGGTAATGCTATTGTCAAGGAAGCTAGAAAATGGCTGGGCTGGTTCCACTACAGTATGCAAACACATACGGCTAACGAACACTGGAAAAATCCGTCTAAAAATGACACTACCGACTGCTCTGGTTTCGTCTACTTTGTCTATAAGCGTGCAGGCTGCAAGGTTCCACCGAGTCGCTGGACAACGCCACTTATGGAAAATTATGCTAAGTCAAATCAATACCTAAAGAAGATCAAGCCATCACAAGCGGGTGCTGGCGATGTCATCATCGTTAATGTAGGTGTTGGGGCGGGTGGTGACGGCCACACTGCGATTTTGCTGGGTAAGTATAAAGGTGTCAACACCAAGATCATTGAAATGGGTGGTGGTCCTGACTCATGTAATATCAAAACTATCAGTTACGCCTTTGGTGACATGGTTACCAGAGGTCGAGTAACTTTTGCACGTACTGTTTCAACTAGCAAGCTTAAGAAGTCATCTGGCTCTGGCACCAGCTCATCTTCATCTAAGGTGATTAAGAACCTGTCAAAGGCTGAAAATGCAGCCAGAAAGTGGATTGTGAGCCATGAATCGGGTGGCCGCTACAATGCAGTTAACGGCTCAGCATACGGTGCATACCAGTTGATGAAATATTACCTAACCGATACAAAGTTCTACGGCGGTGATGGCTCACTCAGCAAAGCAAACCAAGACTATGTTGCATACAAGTACATGAAAGGCCGGTATGGGTCTTGGCAGAATGCTAAGAAGTTCTGGCAAGCACACAATTGGTGGTAAAAATCGGAGGAAACAATGGCAAAGAACAAGCAAGAAAAAGAGGGATTTTCTACCGGCGACAAGATGCTTATTGGTGCCGCGGTATTGGCCATCTTAGCAGTGGCTGCTATTGCTTTGGTTTTAGTTAAGGCCAACCAAAATAAGGCCAATCAACAAGCAGAGCTTGAACGGGCTGCACAGAGCAGCAAGGCAAAAAAGCAGCAGCCAAAGATCTCTTCTTATGACGATCAAAGCACGGCTTCCGTCTCTCAAGAAGAAGCTGAACAGTGCATCGGGGATGCAATTCCTGCCGCTTTTAAGGCAATGAAGAAGCTCGGACTGGTTAGTGGGGCCAGTGCCGATGTCTCTTCCCTTCCCTCTGATGACAGAAAAGAGCTCCTGTCGTACTTTACCAACTCTCAGATCTTCCAGGACTTTAACGACAACGTTAACGTCTCTGTTCAAGATGGTGAGACGACGTACGGGGATGCTGGTACAGGCCTGCATACAGTCAAGAGGCCAACTCCAGATGATCTGTATGTGGCTGACAAGATCAGTACGCAGCTCAAGTCAACTACTACGACGGAGTATACCTTTACTGTGGATCTGACCTACCATCCGAAGGGATTTGACAAGATCCACCAATCATTGACTGTCAACGTAGATCGCTCTGTGGGAAAAATTAGCAAGGTCGAGGGGTAAGAAATGGGTAAATATTCCAAAAGAAAAATGGAGCAAGAAGAAGAACCAGTAGTTCATTCAAGCACCATAGCAGTAATCATTGTCGGAATTATAGTTGGTCTGATTTTCCTGTCGATTGGATTGTCGATTTACAACTATACTCAGAGTTTTGGAAAGGTATCAAGTGGCCAGGCTACTCAAACGTCTTTAAAAAAAGAGTACAGCAGCTTGAAACCGCAGGTTACCGAAAAAAGCGCCAGCAAGCTTGACCTGGAAGGCCAAGAAAAGGAATTGACCAAGATCTACAAGATACTGGTGTCTTATGCCTATGGTGATATGAAGAAGCCAGATGACTTTGCCAAAAATCAGCAGGAATTTGAAGACTGGTTCAGTCCTGTTGGCGCTGAAGCGATCAAGAAGGATGTCATTCTCAAAAGCGGCAAAAAGCAGACGCTTCTGGCAAAAAAGAATCTTAAAACTTATGTTGGCTTTGGATCGCCCAGTAAAGTGACGACAATTGTTAAAGTAACAATTTATACCACTTACGATGTCAGTGACGGCGTGGGCAACTACAGCCAAGGGCAAACTTTGATCACGCTTGACTATGATTTGAATCGCAAGCTGCCATTGAGCACCAAGGTTAGATCGATGGCCGTGAAGTAGGAGGTGTCACGATGAACGAAAAAAACAAAAAGATCTTGTTGATCCTCCTTGTCGCCCTGCTTCTGTCTTCAGGTTTCCTCTTTTGGATATCACGCAAGAACTCGGATCAAAACAGAAAAATTTCGAAAATTGAAAGTCAAAACAGCTATTTGAGAAAGCAGATCACTGAAAAGCAGAATCGCCTGAATGCCGAGGCTGTAGAATCCGCGCAGAATTCTTCAAATGAGGTTGTCAAATTGGGGGCTAAGCAGCAGCTGGCCGTTGACAGGGCTACAAACAACGTAAACGAACTGTTTGATATTCTGCTTACCTACAACAACTCAAGCGAGTACAACGCGAGAAAAGATGATTCTAGCCCATATTTTACCAAGGGGGCTAATACTGATACTCTCTTTGATTCAGATGATGCCGGTGGTGGAGATTCCTTCGTAGATCTGTACGAGCTGCATTCCAAGTATCTTTCGTCAGAAACGGCAGTTGGAACCATAGACGACAAAGGAGAGGTACCAGTTATTGTCGTAGTCAAATATGAGAGTTGGTTTACAGGAGAAAATCGAGGTATTGCTAAGGATATCTATGCCGGCAGCTTTGACTACGAAAAGCAGCAGTTTACGGTTTTGAATCGTCTGAACGGATTTGGAACGTACAAGAAGTAATACTAAACAGTACGCTGAAGAAGATATGCGTACATAAGTGTACGCAATTCATGTACGTGTACGTACTATAAACGCAAAACAGCGTACGCATGAGTGCCAAACAAGTACTGATTATCGCTGATGATGCAGTTAACAGCGTTATTTGCAAAAAAGTGTACGTGGTTGTACGCAAAGTGTAAACAAGTAACATCTTTAGTAATAGAAAAGGAAAACAATGGGTTCAAATAGCTTTTTTATCTACGCAAATTACTATCTTAATTGGGCAACAGTCATCTGCTGCGGATCTAACATCCTGTGCATGGCCATCTTGGCGCTGACAGCTTTTTTGGAGCGCAAGAATCTAAATGAGATCGTTACAGACTTGAATTGGAAATCTCCAATCATTATCGCGTCTGTTTTGTCTTTGGCAAGCATGGGATGTTTGTTTATGTCCAGCATGGGCATTGCAGTCTTCTGGGTATCTCTTATTGCTTTGGTTCTGCAAGTATTTATCGTGCTCGATGACTACAACGCCCTAGCGAGAGAAATTGAGCAGCCAGAATGGTATCTGACAGCGCATAAGCTCTGTATGGTTGTTGCTGTGATTACCGCAATTTGCCTTACTCTGTTTCTGCTTACTACCATCGCTGTTACTGACTATTAATAATGAAAGGGAAAAGAAAAATATGGCAAAGAGAGTTCAAGTCGATTACGAAAAAGAAAAGGCTAAGTACATTGATGACATCACGTTTTATTTGATTAATGCACGAGGCTGCACTGCCAAACAAGCGGAAGCACTGATTGATGACAACGAGGCATTAATTGACAACTGGTTTGGAAATGCCAGATCCCCTAGATCGCTTGAGCCACCTGTTAATGCAGTGGTAGCTGCAAGAATTTTGGTTTCTAAGATTCGCTACAACTATTGGAGATAGTGTTTTTACACGACAGGCATATGAGCTTTCTTTTTAATCTATCGTGTAATGGCTAGTAGTAGAAAAAGATCTGGACTTTAGTTTTAGGCAATTGCTTAAGCTAAAGAAATATTTTTATCGTGTACTTATCGCGCTGTTATGCGACCGTAAATAAGGCTAGAAACAAGGGTTTAGTCGTTGCTGATACATAAGTTTGACTGAACAACAATATATCTATCGTGTGGTTATGTGACAAATGTTTTTTCTGTATGTTGAAAGGCATTGCAAGGGAATGTGCCAAATAATGGCTAGGAAAGCCAATTACATGACAATTACACGATAATACTGACTTGATTTTGGACACAGACCCGAGTGTTAGGAAGGCGGCAGTCCTTCAAGGAAGGGACAAAGATTTGTCCGTTCCAACGTAGCACTTGCCGGACGTGACGAGGACTTAGATCAACTGGTACACGATCTGGATATTAAAGCACAGAAAGAAGAGAAAAAATGACTAAAAGTAGGAGAGAAACGGATTTGGAAAATTTGCAAAAACTTGTTGATAGCAAGCAGATTGCAGATCTAGATAAGGTCCATTACTACACGACTGAAGGAACGCCATTCTGTTATGTCCTCAATTCGGTTGACTTTTCACCGGTAAGTATCAAGTTGCTTGCTGACTGGCTTCCCAAATGGCGAATTTCCAAGAATGACCATGCAGCTTTGAAGTTGGCATATTATGGCGATGATGAAGATCTTGACCGGTTAGTACGATCACCGTACTCGGAGGTGCGTATAGCTGTAGCCTGTAGAAAACGAGACAAAGATCTTGCAATCTTGGTTCATGATGAGGAGCCACGGGTCAGGGAAGCAGTGGCTCTGCAAGGAATCGACAAATACTTGGACATTCTGGTACACGATCCAAACGAGTTCGTGAGAAATGCTGTTGCAAGCATAGGCCGCGGCAAAGATTTAGATGTCTTGGTCGATGATGATTGTTGGGAAGTACGGGCGCAAGTTGCCTGGCAAGGCCGCAACAAAGACTTGAATTGTTTGGTCAGCGATAAGAATCAATATGTCAGATCTGCCGTGGCCTCTTGTGGCAGAGATAAGGATCTCAATGTTTTGGTCAACGACAAGGAATCTTGGGTTAGAGCTGAAGTTGCAAAAAAGGGTCGATCTAAAGACTTAGCTAAGCTGGCCGACGACCCAGATTGGCATGTGCAAGAAGTCTTAAAGCAAGCCAAAAAATGATGAGTAGACGCAACAAAGATTTGGAAAATCTGCAAAGACTGCAAAAAAACGGTCTGATTAAGGATTTGAGCGGCCTGCACTATTACTATTGCGATGCACATCCACTCGTAATCAGCTTCGTTTCTGTGATTTCCATGCCACTGACTCTTGATGTACTGGCAGATTGGCTGCCTGAATGGCGTGCCGAGAGGGGAGAACAGGAATTGCTGCTCTTAGCATATTATGGCGATAACGATGATCTAGATGAACTGGTAAAGGACGATAATCCGAGAGTCCGGGCAGCCGTAGCATTTAGAAGGCGAGCAAAGGATCTTGATCGTTTGGCTTATGACAGCAGTCCATGGGTTAAAGGTGCCGTAGCAATCCAAAGGATCGACAAATATCTTGATCTTTTGATCGATGATTTTAACTGGGAAGTGCGGTCTACAGTGGCCAGTTTTGGCCGCGATGAGGATCTTGATGTCTTGGTCAATGATAAAGATAATGGCGTTCGCTACTATGTTGCTTGGCGTGGTCGCAACAAAGATCTTGACAAGCTGGTTTTCGATCAAAGCGAAATAGTAAGGCAGGCCGTTGCATGTGTCGGCAGAGATAAAGATCTGGATATATTAGTTAATGACAAGGCTCCATGGGTACGCCGCTTTGTTGCCAGCCATGGCCGCCCCCAGGATCTGATTAAGTTAGCCGATGATCCGAGTTGGGCTGTTCAGGAAATGTTGCAATTAGGTCAAAATATGTAACATGATAAGCCTATTATTTCTGTAAGTCTTTTCTAGTCGGAATATATTTAATCAGTAGCTCTTATTCAGTGTCATTATAGCCTATTTACAAGATAAAAATGCTATCTTATCTATTTTTATGGCTTGCCTAGAATACTTACTGATAAAGGACTATGGACTGTATAAAAATGAAAGTGCAGTTCCATCCGATATATATCGTGTAATGATATTGTTTTTTTAGCCTTGAGATGATCCTAGAAACGAAAGAAGGTGAGAAAAGAAAAAATCAACTGAATGTACAAGTGAGCCTGAATATAGTGACAAATAAAAGCTGCCTAAAATAGTAGTAAGCAGTTACAAGATGATTACACGATAAAAGAACTGTAACACTAGCCGCAGGATATTTTATCTTCGATTGCAAAACTTGCCTTATAGCAGCGGCTCAATTGGATGGCTGTTACTCTTTAAATTGGTTCATCGCATTCTTATCGTGTGATTATGCGGCAAACAAGTACCTTGCAGCGGTTTAATCCTTACGAAGGCACTTGTCTGGTAATAGTTGGATAATAGTGCCTATCTGGTTCATTGGTGAGATATAAGGCTCTTAATCACAATGTGTTTATCGGGTAAAAGTATTGTTATTAATTAAGCAGACATACATTGGAATGATCTCTGCTGTAAATGACTTTTCCAAGAATTGCTAGCTTACTGAAATAAGCACAACATGTAATTATAGTGTGATTATAGTGTTGTAAAGCAAAAAGAACAATGCTTTTATGAGTTAAAGCTGGCACACAATAACTGTAATACCAATAGAAATACACGGCTTATTTCTAGGCGAGAATATCGTCGCCGGGACACCTCGGTTGGGGATACCTAGTGATAGGTGGTCTAAAGCAGGATTACGAGTAGTGTCCTTTAAGTGGCTCTATAGACTGAGAAGATACAAGACAGCAATAAGCGAGGACTCCATTCAAAAAAGTAATACTATGGTGACACTAAGTATTACTACCGGTGCTAAACGTGTACACATTGGTGCACTTGTTGCGCTAAATAGGGTACACAAAGTGATAGCTAGCCACCCGGTATTATTATTGGTACGCAAGCTTAACGTATTAGAACTCTAACTGTCAATAAGTATTACTGCTCTTGCTATGCAAAGATGAGAAGACACCATTTTTTGTCACTAAGTATTACTAACAGAAAAAATACGTACTAAATTAGAAAGGAAGTGTACAAGTGTTTACCAACATCGGAAAACTTAGTTTTGTCCGAAAGATCATTGATGAACATACCGCTAGGTTCAATGCCAAACTGAACGACATGAAGATGGCAAATGCTCTTGAATATCTTGAAAGACTTCGCAAGTATTGCTGGGCATACCCAGCTGGCTTGTGGGCACTGACAACGATCATTATTTTGTCTGGTGCCGTTACAAATCTCAACTGGGCAATTTTAGCTGTTATTCTCCACTTGATCAACATGGTGGACTTGATAGCGTCAGTGGAGATCAATCAGTATATCTATAACGTCAGCACTAGACGCTCTGACTTGGACCCACAAGCTAGAACCAAGGAGCTGTGGAGAGTCAGAAGACGGGGCATGATTCAGCCAATTATCGTTGGGGGTGCCTCCGGGAGTCTGCTTATTGCCTTCTGTGCAGTGCCGTATATGGAATTCTTGCGCTTGAATCCAACGGCAACCGGATGGACTACGGGGACGTTTGACAAGGTGATCGGCAGTCCTCTTTTAATGAGACTTATCATGCTGTCTCTTCCTATTGTTTCTTCTATTCTTCAATACCGGAAGCTGGTAGCAGAAGAAGAAATGTACAAGGACGTTATCAGCCGCAGCATCACTACAAAGAGATATCACGACCCAAGCCTTCATAATCTGCTTACTGGCTATCACCAAAAGAAGGTTGAGCTGCCAGAAGCTAAAGAGGAAGAAGAGGTCAGTGAAAAGTTTATTGAGCCTGAGCCGTATGTGGCTATCGGTAAGTCAATCAGAACTGAGGAGACGGTTGAGCTAGCTCCCGTTCAGAGAAAGCAGAACTGTATCTACTTTGGGCCTGTTGGTTCTGGTAAGACCAGTACGATCTTTATTCCGCAGATCAAGCAAGATATTGACCACTATTTGCGCTTCGTCAGAGACTTTCCAAGACTTGCAAGCTCAGATGGCTTTATGACCAAGAAGAACAACCCGGCAACCCACTACTTGAACGGTCTTGCTGTCGTTGAAACTTCAAACGACTTGTGCCAATCAGTCTATAACTTGGCTAAGAAGATGGGCGTTCCAGATGAAAAGATCATGTGGTTTGACCCTTCCAACCCAGCAACGCCGTCATTGAACCTGCTTCGTGGGCCAGTGCCCAGCGTTACTGAAAACGTCTCAAACATTATCAACGGTGTTAAAACTGAAAACTCCGACTTCTTCCAAGAATCAGAACGTACTCACCTGAAGATGTACATTACTCTTTTGAAGATGTCAGCCGTGGTTGAAAGAAAGACTCCAGACTTCTCAGACTTGATGGATTTGTACAACGATGTTTATCTGGTTCTTCAGAAGATGGAATACCTGCGTCAATACATTGCAATCCTTAAGACCAACGTTGAAGACTGTGAGAAAGTTATGAAGGACAATCCGGACGACATCAATGCTCGTACTGAATTCAACGAAATGCGCGACAAGTACAAAGTAGCTAGCGACTGCTACAAATGGTTTACCAACTCCATCAAGCCAAAGATGTTTGGTCAGGGCATGCTGAAGCACAAAGCGGGCGATCACGTTGGATGGATTATCTACGAAGACATCAACGACCAAAACATTGCTGGTTTAAGAAACACGCTGAACGACTTGGCCCAGAACTCGCTTCTGCGCCGAATCCTTTTCAGAGAATCCGGGGACTTCTCAATCGACGACTTCCTCTACAACGGTGGGATCATGCTTTGCAACACGGCTAAGACTGAGCTGCAAGACTCACTGTCAAAGACTGTAGGGCAGGTGTATATGATCTGTCTTGCTACTGCAGCCTTTAGACGCAAGCCCGATACTGCTCCGATGTTTACCATTTACGCGGATGAATTCCCTGACTTTATTTACAGCAACTTCACTTCCTTCCTTGCACAGGCAAGAAAGTACAACATTTCGATTGTCATTGCGGCACAGACTTTTGCCCAGATTGCTCGGGACTATGGTCAGGAATTTGCTGAAACGGTCATGTCCAACATGCTGACTCGTGGTGCATTCGGTGACCTTTCACCGGGTGACGCCAAGCGGCTTGAACCCTTCTTTGGTGAATCATACAGAACTACTGAAGAAGTAAATAGCCAAGATATTGACGTTTTGGCGGGCAATGAAACCAACAAAAGATCCGTCAGCTCAAAGAGCGGATTTGAGCCAAATATCACTGCTTCAGAACTGATGCAGCTTCAAAAGTTCAACATTGCTGTGCGTCACCCAGACATGCAAGGCTCAGAAATGTTTGATGTCATCAAGACCAAGTTCTTGACTGACGATGACATCCTCAAGGATCCTAATATCTTTGACATGCACAATGAGCGTGACGAAGAGGCCTACGAAACGATGCTGGATCACCAGCACCATGGCAACCCTGACTTGGACCCAGTGGATGAAGAAATCGTCAAGAAGATTTCAGAGGGCAAGATTAAAATTGCGCCGCCTAATATCAACAAGTACGTCAATCCAGATGCCAAAGATGGTGGCTCAAGTGCAGCGCCTAAAAATAAGAAGCCAAGCACCCAGAGCGATAGCTTTGTTGACACCGATGACAATAATTCAGATGGTGATAATCCGGATTCAAAAGAGAATCATAAAGAGAATCTGCTAGAGACCGAAAAGAATGATGAGACAGGTCAACAAAGTAACCCCGGTTCTTCTTCTGACAATCCTACATATAGTGGAGAACCTGGAGAAAACGACGGCGGCGCAGGCCAAAGTGGCATTGACAAAGCTCAAGCCTTGATGAAGAATCTTGCAGATGACCAGAATGCTGCATTAAACGACTCTACCAACAAAGCCAGTGGCGGCAACTATCGCACTAGTACCAATGGGGCTAGCGAAGAAGAGGAGCCATTTGGTGGAGATGGAAATCAAGCGCCAGGTGTACAGGGTGAAAAGGCAGAGAAGACGAATGAAAGCTCAGATAGTTCATCTGACCTTGAAGAAACAGAACCTCTTGGTCTTAGCAGCGCCGAAGGCGGAAAGCCAAGTGATGAGACTGAAGCCGGTGAACCGGCATTAATTATGCCTAACTACAGCAAAAAAACTGAAAAAACAAATGCTATTGCAGAACAGGCAAAGTCCTTGGCTCAGCGCTACAGCTTTAAGCAAACTGATGAATTGAGCGACGCCATCAAAGATATGGCTCAGCAGATTGCAAGCCGGATCGATTTTGATAAAGGCGACATTAAGAGCGGCAAGCAGAATCTCGAGTCACTCGAAGAATTCTCTTCAGCCCTTCAAATTAGTTTGCTTCCTTTGGCTCAAGAAGCCGTAGACGAAAAAGTTCCGATCCTTAAAGCAAAAGGCAAAAAGGTCGATGATTCAGAAGAAGGCAAGCAGAAACTGGCAAAAGATTGGATTGAAAGAGTAATTGATAAATCTGGCTTGAACTCAGATATTGCTGATACAAAAGAAAAAGTAAAGATGGCAGAAGCTGATCAAGAACGAACTGAAGCTGAATTCGATAAAGTATTTCATAGCTATGATTATTTTGACGACTTTGATGATGAGGATATTTAGGCTGTAATTACGTGGTAAATACATTGCATGATGTTTGCACGGCAATCATACGATTGATTTTAGAATGATCGCTTAAGCAAAACTACTATTGCCTCTATAACTTAAAGGCATTACGTGTAAAGCATATGCGCTAATTATCGTGTACTTGCAATGTGAAGCAAGCCTTTATAATTGACGAGATACCCAATCTGTCTTGCCACGACATCGGCTGAAGCTAAAGCACTTCACTAATATACGCTAAACACATTGTACTTATCGTGTGAATTCGCAAGGGCTAATGTTGGTGATAGAACACTTATATAATAGCTTTTAGACTGTTTGTTCTAGCTTATACGCCAAATATATCGTGTAAGTATCGTATTATCATGGGATCTAAAATTGCTGCTTTGGTGGCGTTATGTAATAAGTAAGTTGCACGACAAGATGCCCGGCAAGGAATCTCGCTGAAGGGGACTTTGCCGGGTACGTGCGTAAAGGAGAAAGAAAATGGCAAAAAAATTCAGCATGGTATTTGAGGCCTTGGCCTCACCATCTGTAAAAAATCGTATGATCTATCAATTGGCCAAAAGTGGCTCTGGCGCAAGAGTGCTGGTAGTCAATTCTGAATACTACAGAGAATGCAGCCAGTCTCAAGACAACGTTTATATGATCGGCAATTCAGAAACTGAAGTGGTGATGCCTTTGATTGGCAACTCTGCTTATTGGCTCAAGATTGCTGACGCTTTTAACGCCGTAGAGCCGTTCAAGAGCTTTTCAAAGAATAGAGGGCGGATCTACATCATTCCATGGCTGTCCGCATTTGATGCTATTTCAGAGCATAACGTTGAAAATTTGCGTCAATTTATTGAGGAGCTGTCTGATACTCACTCTTTGATGGAGCTGAAAGAAAACTTCGAAAAGGGATTGGAAAGCGTGGATCTTAATTCTGCTTCTGATGAATCGGCTAATGCCGTGAAATCATGCATGGAATCTTTGAAGCGGGTGCCAGAAAGTCTTGAAATCTTGGATGCCTTGATCAAGTTCTACAAGCCGGTTACTAAACACAAAGAATTAAAAACGCTGGACTTGTCCAGTGTGCAAGGCACAAATACCCTCATTGTTACTACAACAGAATGCTTAAACCGCAATACCTACGCTAGCGTAGCTTACTCACTCTTGCTGAATATGAACTTCACGCAATATTTAGACGAGGGAGCCTTGCGGGTTCTTGATGGCAATGATTTTTGGGAGAGAAACAGACGCGTAGCCGCGGTAGCCGTCAGAAACTCTCAAAGCTTGATCTGCTTCCCATCGCTTTTGAGAAGGGCAAGTCAGATCTTTGCTAATGCATCTACGCTTTCTGGCGAGAAGGCAGCAGTGAATACCTGGCTTGCTTTGAACTATCCATTGCTCTTCAATAAGATTCCTGAAGATTCAGTCAATCTGATTCAACGGAATACGAATCCAACAAAGGCACTTGTCCAGTATCTGACATGTGTGGCTACAGAAATTGAAGAAAATGGCGAAAAGAAAAAGAAGCTGAAATTGATGCTACTATACGTAGACGAAGAGGAAAAAATCGGATACGAAGAAGTTGACAAAGATCGTTTGACGGACCATCAAAGCAAGCAGCTTCAATCGTCTCAAGCACTCGAAGAGCTGAGCGAAAAATTGACGGACTTGAAGACTGAAGTCGCAAGTTTGAAGCAAGGATTTGACAGTGCTGCTGAAGCACGGACCGAGACCAAAGATGATCCGTTCCAAGAGTATCCAGACGATTTCTCTAAGAGATACGAGGACATGTGGACTAGATACGAATAGAGCGGAAGGATGCATTCTTGCTGATGTCTGTTTTATTTTCGCAAGTCCATGACGAAACGAAAGGAACTATACAGTACACATGGCATTACTTTCAAAGAAGGAAATTGAAGACTATCTAAAAACAGACCTGTTTGACATATTTCATGCTTACAAGCCTCAAGAAGAAGAAGCTCACTACGTGATTACCGCTGTTGACCCGGCTAAGAAAAAAGCTGAATCTGAGCAGGGTGGGGGAGAAGGATCAGAGCCGCAAGCGCTAAATGAATTGCCAGAAGCGCCACAAAGCAGCGCGGAAGGCAATGCAGCCAATCAGCCACCTCAACACCAGGATGCACCTGCTCAACAAGCTGAATCTATTCAAACAGCTCAAAATGGTCAAGTAGACATCAACCGCTTGGCGGCTCTTGCATCAAACAACATGCAAGACAGCAATCAGCAGGTTCAAGAGGCGCTTCAAAAACAAGAACCGTCTCCGCAAGCCTCTCAAACGCAGAATACGATCCAGGATCAGCCTGCCAATCAAAGTCAGGCAAACTCAAGCGAAAATCCTCCGTTTGATCAAAATGAGGTTTCAGTGCCTTCAGTTTCTCCTGCTTTACTGACTCCAACTGGCGATCAAGCCAGTCAAGCTTCTTCTGGAGAAACGCGGCAGTCAGAAACAAGTCAGCATCAAGCTCCTGTTCCGCCGGCTCCTCAAGCGCCTAATCCGGCTCTTTCAGCCAATGCTAATAATGCCAATAGTGCAACGGATCATCAGCCGCAAAACACGCTTCTGTCGCCGCATGCTCCGCTCAATCCAACGACAAACCAATCAAATGCGACACCCACGTCTCAGACGAATGTGCCCACTTCAAATGCCAATAATGGCAATTCATACACCGTAAAGATTCCGTCACGTCCAGCTAAGAACGGCGTGGCCAAGATTGTGGCCGACAAGCAGCCGGAAAGCAAAGGCGCAAGCATCACTGTGCCAGTACCTGCTCAAGCTAAAGCGGATCAGGTCAAAAAAACAGCTCCGCAGCCTCCAAAGCCGCAAGAACCAGAAAAGCCAAGACAAATGCCAAACACAAGTAACCAAACAAAGCAAGAGCAAGCAGAAAGACGTCAGTCAAGTCAAAGCCAGGATCAAAATGGCAGTACTAACTTTAACATTGACAGCATTGCTCAAAGCGCAAAGATCTCAAAGGCAATTTTAGCCGCCACCAAGGAAGCCATTATTCTCAAGGCAGAGTTCGATAAGATGACTTTGAAGCCACTTATGCTCAAGCACTTGAAGTCCGGCAGAACTTGGAATTTGAACTTCAAGGATGATAATGTGTTGGGGTCAATCAAGACGATTGTCATCAGCAGCGATGGCACTATCAGCATTGGCTTCAATACTGGGGACGGCATGTCAGCCTATCCACAGGCGCGCAGAGTGCCGGATGCAACTTTGATTGAGCAAGGCTTTGAGTGGTCTTACGAGCCATACAGCATTGAAAAGATGGTCAAAGAGCTCGCACCATTCTGTGCTGACATTACCAAGATCAACGCATTCGGCTACGACTTCGCGCAGCTGACACTTAAGAGAATCATTCTCAAGAGTCAAGACTAAAGACTAAAGGAGGGGATGCTTGTGAGCAAGCAAAAAGACAAAGAGTACAGTTCGAACTCAAGAACCTTTCGCTTCAGAGTCAAGAAAGACAGCCAAATGAATCAGTTTTTGAGCGGCCAAGAAAACATCTCAAAGGCTATTCGTCTCGCTATAAGCAGAATGATGGAGCAAGAAGGGATGGTCAAAGTTGATCTGTCTGGCTCAGAAGAGTTTAACCAATCCGCCAAAAGCAAGAAGAGAGCAAAAGAAGAAAGGCAGCAGCATGCTGGTGAACCGATTGCCACTGTTGAACCTATCAAGAAGGCAGAACCGAAGCAAGAACTGCCAAAATCAAAGCCTAAGGAAGAAATCAAGAAAGAAGAGCCAAAGGCTGAAAATGACAAGAAGAATGATATGCCTGCACAATTATCCGGTGCTGACTTCTTTAATGACTACCGCTAAGCTGATTGTTAGATAAACGATAGCTAAAAAGGCACTTGCTGGCAGATCGGCAGGGACGCACATGCTGATTGCCAGCTGTCTGCAAAAAAACTAAAAAGCAATTCTGACTCGTTCAGCATTAGCGTGCTACAATAACAGTAAGCATACGAGATTGGTTTTATCCGATCGCTGAAGCTGATTTTTGAACCAATTGGCCTTGTCCTGAAAAGGGCAAGGCCTTTTTGATGTGTCTTGCTTTTTAGCAGGCTACCCTGTTTTGAAAATAAGGAAGTCCCGTTATCTGCTTCATATAAGCATTTCTATGGGCTTGACTACTGAACATTATTCAACTTTTTGCCTTAGTTCTTAAAACTTTTTGTCCCAAAAGCACAAAAAGGCTTGCATTTTAATATATTACGTAGTAAGATATAACTATAAGGATTGCGAGGCTTAATCCCCGGTCTTTGGACCGTAAAATTTTTTAGAATCTGTTGTCCCAAATTTGGAACAATTCGCTATAATAAAACACGGGACGGAGGAAAAAGAAAATGGAAAAGTTCGTACAGAAAGTTAACTTAAAGCTGGATAAGAAAGGCCGCAAATACTGGACGGTCATTCAGCACTGGAAAGGCCGTGGCAGCATTGAGCGCGACTATGAAGTGAAGATGGTGATTGATGATTCAAACAAGGACCTTAAGGCAGGCACTGAGCTTACAGATTATCTTGTCGAAGTTCAAAAGGAAGTGAGCCGTTATGGCACCAAGCGCCTCCTTGTACCAATTAATAGCGAGAAATACAAGGAAGATCGCTCAGAAAGCATCTACAATGCCTTAAAGAACAAGTGGGAAGATGAAAGCTTCATTCCGTCTCCAAGCGATGTCAGCTATGCTGAAGATCAGAGAGAAGAACTTAAAAAGCTCAAAGTCACCAAATACGATGACGAGATTGTCAAGCTCATGCATTCAGCCGTTACGAAGATAACGTTTGGTCATACGGTGACATTTATTATGCCGAGTACGATGACATTTCAAGCACCGATGAAGGCAAGGAAGCAATTGCCAAGTACAAGGCTCAAAAAGAAGCTGAAAAACAAGCAAGACTCAACACTGTAAAGCGTGGCAAAGCCTTGTGCAAGCTGGAAAACTGGATCAAAGAGCACAATCAGCTTTCAGAAGGCGAGCGCGTTACCTTGAACCTGTCTGGCTTAAAGATGATCTATGATAATCGCAGTATCTATGGTGGGGGCGAATCCATTGCTGTGGACGAAGGTAAGAAGCAGATTTGGTATCTCATCAATCACCATGCTGATGGCGACAATTGGAGCGTAAACAACGTTTACTTCGATGCTGATTTAACTGACGGGGATGGGGATGCTATTGGCTTTATGGCATCTTCAGACGAGTGTAAGCAGTTGGTCGATGAACTTGTAAAGCTGCAGAATCAATAAATCGTAGGAATAACATCACTGAGAAATGGAATTACCGAAAATGTGGAAAGCACAAATACGGGAATGTAAGATTGCAGGAGGGGGAGAGGTGGCGGCAGAAAAGGCAGAAAGGGGGATGAAGACCAATGAAAAAGCTTGAGCTGAATGATGAAAGCCTTGAGTATCTGCACAAAGCAGAGTTAGTACTCAAGAACCCAGAAAACAGTCGAGTAATGATCTCCCAAAAAACGGGGATTCCTTACGCGACTGTAAGAAAGCTGGTATCTGAACCAGAGCGTTTAGAACACACCAGATGGTCAGTGATTATGCTGCTGGCACAGCTTTTTGACGAACTGACCAACCAGTAAGTGAAATGAAAAGATTAGGACGAGCATAAGGAAGCAAGAAAATCATGGAAAAACTTGTTAATCTCGAGTCTTATCCCGTACAGGTTGCCTTGCAACTTTTGCTGGCTGATAAGACGTCGGAAAAGAATATTGTTTTCGCCACAGGCACTTATGATGGCATTGACCCTCATGAGCATATGACTGAAGATCTGCTGAGAAAAATTGACATTCAGCCAAGGGTTGAAAAATCATCTGAAGAGCAATCACTGCGGACGAAAAAAAAGGCAGAAGTGTTTACCCCAAGCTGGGTTGTCAACCAGATGAATAACTACTGCGATGAAAATTGGTTCGGCAAAAAAAACGTTTTTAACGTTGAAGACAAAGAAAACCACACGTGGCGCTATATAGCAGACACTATTGAAATGCCTAGTGGCAAGACTTGGCAAGAATATGTACAGCTTCTCAAAATGGAAATCACCTGCGGTGAAGCACCGTTCATTGTCAGCCGGTATGATCCATCAACTGGCAGAAGAATCTCAGTAGGCGACCGGATTGGAGTGCTTGATAGAAAGCTGCGCATCGTAGGAGAACATAAGCAGAATGAATCAGAATGGCGGAAATGGGCTACCGTAGCACTTCAAAGCTCATATGGCTATGAATTCCAAGGGGACAACCTGCTTATTGCACGCGTAAATATTCTTGATACGCTGTGCGAATATCGTGATAATAGATTTGGCGGGAGAACTGACAACGATCAAATCAAAGACTGGGCGGAAATCATTGCTTGGAATTTTTGGCAGATGGATGGCTTTAGTGGGTGCATTCCTTTTGGGAAGGTAAGAGAACCAGTACAAACCAGCTTTTGGCAAGATCCCTCTGAAATAGAGGTGCCGGTAGTAGATACGGAATGCAAGATACGCGATTGGCGTACTGATGAAGTGATAACGTATAATTCGATGAAAGAAGGAATTTGAAATGAAGTTTGACTTTATTGTAGGAAACCCTCCATATCAAGCAGAACAAAATGGTAGAGCTCTGCCAGTGTATGGCACCTTTATGGACGCAACTTATACACTTGCAAATGTTGTAGAGCTCATTACTCCAGCTAGGTTTCTATTTAATGCTGGCCAAACTAGTAAGGACTGGAATCGAAAAATGTTGTCTGATAGTCATTTAAAGGTGCTAGACTATTCAGCCAACAGTAATACGTATTTTGCGGGTGTCGATATAAAAGGGGGGGTAGCCATTACACTTAGAGACAAAAAGAAAAAGTTTGGTGCTATCGGTACATTTATCCCATCTCCAATAATGCGCTCCGTACTTGAAAAAGTGAAAAAGAAGGATGGGTTTGTTTCTCTAAAGGATATTGTATTTACGAGTAGTAAATATGCACTTGCAAATATTTATGCTGACCATCCAGACTATAAAAAGTATATTAAGCATAACGGAAAAGATAGTCAAATAGATACAAATGCATTCGGGAAAATGCCGATATTTGATAGTGAATGCTCAGATGTTAAAAATAGTATCCAAATGTATGGGAGAATTGATAACAAACGAGCCCTTTACTGGACAAAAGAAAAATATATTGCTGACTCTGGGAACCTTTACAAATACAAAGTATTTGTCTCTAAAGTTAATGGGACGGGTGATTTTGGCATTGCATTAAGTCAACCGGTGATTGGAAAACCGAGAATTGGCTCAACACAATCATTCTTGGGGATTGGGGCGTTTGAAACAGAACGAGAAGCTGAGAACTTGTTGAAATATTTGAAAGGGAAGTTTTCAAGAGCTATGCTCTGTACTTTGAAAATAACTCAAGATAACAATCCTAGCAAATGGGCTAATATACCTCTTCAGGACTTTACTTCTAACTCAGATATTGATTGGTCAAAATCAATTCCAGAAATTGATCAGCAACTCTACAAGAAGTATGGATTAGATGACGATGAAATCAAGTTTATCGAGACTCACGTAAAGGGGATGAACTAAGATGACTGCAACTAAAGCACCTGAAATTAAGCCAGTCAAGCGTGTTTTGCCAACGATTTATTGCTATACCACGCCAGATATTCCAAAGCATGATGGGTGGTGCAAGATTGGGTATACGGAACGTGACCCACAAAAGAGAATCAACGAGCAAACCGAAACTGCTGATGTCAATCCAGACTTTAAGTGGGCCGCTAATGCATTTTACAGTACGGATCCGCATGGCTCTTTTACTGATCATGAGTTTCACAGATATTTGGTCCGGCAAGGCGTTGAGAGAAAGAAGGCTAACGCCAAAAAGGGGAAAAAGCACCAGCCAGAATGGTTTAAAATTTCCCCTAGAGATGCTGAAAAGAAACTTAAGGACTTTGTTTTTCATGATGAAGAAATTCCAGAAGATGATCTGCAAGTCATGCCGTATACTCTTAGAGATGAGCAAGCAGCAGCCGTGCAAAAGACAGCTGGCTACTTTAAAGAGCATCCTAATGAGCATCCATCATTCTTATGGAATGCTAAGCCTCGCTTTGGCAAGACGTTGACTGCTTACGATCTTTGTAAGCAAATGGGATTCCAGAACATCCTTGTAGTTACCAATCGTCCTGCGGTTGCTAATTCGTGGTATCAAGACTACATGAAATTCTTTGGCCCAGGATCGGGATACTATTTTGTATCGGATCTTGATGAGCTTCAAAAATCTGATAAGGCAAGATACGTTTATACTTACGAAGAGTATAAACAGAAGTGCAAAACTGATTATGATGACAAGATCAAAGGCCTCGTTGAATTTGTCAGCTTGCAAAACATCAAAGGGTCGAAATATTTGACTGCTGACGGTGAGGGCTATGACAAGCTGATGGAACTTAGCAATCGTAAGGTAAATGGTCGTCAAGTGGGCTTGACATGGGACATTTTGATTGTTGACGAAGCACATGAAGCTGTTGACACCAAAAAGACTGAAGCTGCTTTTGCACACATCGACCGCAAGTATACCCTCTACCTTTCTGGTACTCCATTTAAGGCCTTGGCTCAAGGCAAGTTTACAGAAGAAATGATTTTTAACTGGTCATACGCCGACGAACAAAAGTCAAAGGAAGATTGGAACAAAGAGGAGGGGACCGGCCTTTATGCTGCTCCTAATCCATATGAGACGCTCCCTAAGTTAAATCTTTACACCTACCGCATGAGCGATATTGCCAGAGAGGAGATCAGGAGAGGCGTAGAGTCTGACAATGGCATTGACGAGTATGCCTTTGACTTGAATGAATTCTTTGCTACCAGTGGTGACAGCATGCGGTTCATCCACGATAAAGACGTAGACAAATTCTTAGACATGCTGATGACAGGGAAAGGATTCCCATTCTCGACTCCTGAACTGAGAGACCAGTTGGCACACACTTTCTGGATTCTTGATCGGGTAAACAGCGCCAAGGCTCTCAAAGCAAAGCTTGAAAAGAGGGAAGATTTCAGTGATTATGAGATCATCTTGGCAGCAGGTGATGGCCGCTCTGAAGAAGATGAGCAGCTTGAAAGTGATAAGTCTTATGACAGAGTAATGAAAGCCATTGATCGAGCGGAGAATGCAGATCCTGCTGACGGATCTAAGAAGCACAAGACGATTACGCTCTCAGTTGGACAATTGACAACCGGGGTTACAGTTCCGCAATGGACGGGCGTATTTATTCTCAGAAACTGGAAGAGCGCCTCTGAGTACATGCAAGCAGCTTTCAGATGTCAAAATCCGTGGCTTCGCAGACTGTCAGATGAAACCTATGAGCGCAAGGAAAATTCATACGTATTTGACTTTGACCCAGCACGTACTCTGGACATGTACTATGAGTTTGCAAATGGCCTTTTGCCAGATGCCAAGGAACCAGATCTGCTGTCCACCAAGACCAAAAAAGACCGCATCAAGAGACTGCTCAATTACTTCCCGGTGTATGGGCAGGATGACTATGGAAAAATGGTTACGCTTGACACCGGCGACATTCTCAGTATTCCAGGAAAGATTCACGTCAGAGAAGTGGTTGACAGTGGCTTTATGAGCAATTTCCTGTTTGATAATCTTCCTAACGTGTTCCGTGCAAATGACTTGACTGCTCTTGACGATGCTTTGAAAGAAGTCAATGACGCACCTGGCTTTGCACCGGTTAGACCAAGCGAAGACGTAAATATTGATCTTAATACCGGTGATATTACGGTTGATGAAGACGGTAAGGCACATGTGGGTGAAGACTACTCGGGCTTAGGTCAAAAAGTCTTTGAAAATGTGGACGTGAACGAAGAGCGGGAGAAAGCCGAAAAGGCGGATCAAGAAAAGGGTGAAGAACATCACTCAACAGACTTTGATCCGACTCGCAAGTCTAACGAAGAATTCGAAGAGCTGCTGAGTAATGAGGCAAAGCCGATTGCCAACCAATATACCAGTGTTATTACTGCCGCCGTTGAAGATGTGAAGAAGCAAGACAACGGTCATTCACAGAGCACGCTGAAGAATAGCAAGCGCTTAGAGAAAAATATTAAGCGTGCTGTTCACAAGAAAGTAGCAGATACTGTTGAACAGGAGCATAACAAATATCGTTACGAGCAGAACAAGAAGATTGAGCAACATAAGAAAGATGTTGAGCAAGCTCGCAATGAAGGTAAAAATGACACTGAAATCACTCAAATGGATCGGAAGTTTGAAGAGGGACAGAAATCGGATTTCGATAAGCTGAAAGAAAGAATCAGTGCTAAGCTTACATCGCAAGAGTTTGCAAATGAACTGCAAAAAACGACTGAAAATACTATTAACCAGGCTGAAGCGCAAAGCAAGACGGACGATAAGATGAATGAAGTCAAAACAAATCTTCGGCATCTGTGCCGTGCTATTCCTTCGTTCTTGATGGCTTACGGCGATAAAGAGACAACGCTTGCCAACTTTGATAAGAAGGTTAAAGATGATGTCTTTCGGGAAGTAACTGGTATTGGCTTGGCCACTTTCCGCTTCTTGCGTGATGGTGGAGATTACTATGAACGTGATGCAAGCGGTAATCAAATCCGCAATGATGAATACAAGCATCATTTTGATGGCCATGTCTTCAATGAAACGGTCTTTAATGAATCGATAGTAGCCTTCTTAGATAAAAAAGATGAACTGGCAGACTGGTTCAACGAAGAACATGATGAAGACATCTTCTCGTATATTCCTCCACAAAAGACCAATCAAATCTTTACTCCAAAGAAGGTAGTCGTGCAGATGGTGGACATGCTTGAAAAAGAGAATCCTGGCTGCTTTGATGATGATCAAGCCACTTTTGCGGATTTGTACGTGAAATCAGGCATGTACATCACGGAGATCGTCAAGCGGCTGATGGAAAGCAATGTTATGAAGGAGAAATATCCTGACGAGCATGAACGCCTGCAGCATATTTTTGCCAAGCAAGTTTACGGATTAGCTCCAACGAAAATTATTTATCTTATTGCACACGAGTATATCTTTGGCTTTGACCAAGATGGATCAATTGATGACAGCCACTTTAAGCATTTTGATACTTTGCCAGCAGCAAAAGAAGGGAATCTTGAAGAAGAGCTGGATAAGCTGTTTGGCTAGCTAAGGATCGATAACTGAACACATGCTAAAAAGCGAGTTTCCAATTACTTGGAAGCTCGCTTTTCTTGTTGGCAGCATAGAAAAAGGCCTGCACCAAGCGGCACAGGCCAGATGTACTAGAAACATCAGCACTGTTTGATATAGCGGGCGGTAGCAGTTGCCCGCAAAAAACATTTTAGCACAGAGTTAAGAATAACAGAATGATAAGAACAGAAAGCGCTCCGATTTCAAATCGGAGCGCTTATTGTGTTGCTTAGTAGTTTAGCTGAAGAAGTCTCCACCTTTAACTTCAGGAGTTGATTCGGAATCCTTCTTCTTAGATTTTGAGTCATTCTTTGCCCTGGCTCTTGGTTTGCTTGCCTTTTCAATTTTGCTTACAGGAATATCCTCTTCAGCATTCTCGTCGTCCTCAAGTTCATGATCGGCATAGAATTGTTTATCGTGGTCAGCGCTACTTGTCGCAGAACTCTCATGGCTGTAAGTGGCTGTTTCGTTGGTTGGGTCGTAATTTGTTTCCATGCCGTTGAAACGGAATGAGGAGTTCTTCAAGACGCTTTCAAAGATGTCTTCGTCAGTACGTCCTGTCGTGTTGATGAACATGCGGATCAGCAATTCAATAGATGCTGATCTATTGAGCTGTGCATCAAGCCACTCTTTGACTTTGGGATTGCTTGTAAAGAGGGAATAGCGTTTGTTGTCGCCGCTCCCCGGATTTGTTCTTTTACTCATAGTTGCTGCCCTCGGTCATTAAAACTTCTGAATCTGCGCCATCATCTTCAAGCCTAGGACATTCATGGTCTGGGCGAATTCTGCTGGCACAAATACTACAGGACCAAGGCCGTGCTTTTCTGCTACCTTCATCAACATAGCACGCAGGTCGCTATGCTTTGCCATCGGCACTGCGCCGCCACCGTAAACGTAGATGACGTCCAGCTTTTCGTTGACATTGCCTGCTGAAGCGATCTTGTCAACAGTTTCACTGATTTCGTCTGCCAACGGCTTGAGTTGCTGGTAGACAGTAGCCTTAATCTTGTTGTAGCGGTCTCTCTTCCATGGCATGGGCTCGTTTGAAAGGTATGACATCAAGTCTTCTGCAGTTGAGAAGCTGATTCTTTCCTCAGACAATGCCATCATGGCTCTGCCGAGAACTGAGCCATAGCCCTGGTTGATTGATACTGATGCTGAGTTAAGCATCTTGTTGTCGATGCCAACTGAAAAGTCAGTGGTGCCTTGTCCAATGTCGATGCACAGGGTGTTTTGTGCGTTCAAGAGGCTGTCCAGAACGTCTTCTGGGACTGAGCCATAGTTTTCCTTCAAGTCATCAAAAACGCCCTTCTTGAAGTTGGAGCTGGCGTTTACGAATACAAGGTGGGCGATGGTGCCTTCTTGCCCTACGTATACCTTGTCGAACTTCAATGATACCGTGATCGGGTCTTTGAAGTTGTGGAAGGTTACAGTGTGAGTGCAGTCGGTGTAGCGGCTGCCGTATGCTTCGGTCTTGTCCTTGCTCTTGCCTTCTGAAATTGGCAAAGCTGTCGTCATGTTGACGTGAACGGTAATAGGAGCAAAGATATCTTCTCCGCTTTCGTATGCGCTCTTTACGGCTTTGGCTGCAATTGTTGCCAAAGTTACAAACACAGGCATGTCGGTTTCAGACTTGTCCGTGTTGGCATATACGTTCATGCCTCTGGTGATCAAACCAGCGTTGACTGCTGAATCACCCACAAAAAAGCGTCCAGGCATGTTGATTGAGCCACTGGCAATGGAAACATCAATATGCTTCATAAAGTCTTCCATGTACTTTTCAGTACTTGCGCTCTTATCAAAATCTTCGATGCTTGGAGCTTGGAAGCTTTGAATTTCAGCAACCACTGATGGCTCATAAATGTATTCACCATCGATATCTGCCTTGATTGAGCTGTAGCCCAAATCGTTTGCCACTGTCATAATCTTGTTTTTAGTCATTTTAAACTCACCTTTCTAGTGTGTGCAAATGCACGTTGTTTTACTTACGTTTACTATTTTAGCACGTGAATTTGCACTCGTCAGAATCTCTTTTTACTTTTTTGGCCCTTGCTTTGTAGATTTTGGTGCTTATAGTAATACTTGTTTGCTGATTGTGTACGCATGCTGGAGTAAGCCTTTTTAGCTTGCTAAAAATACAAGCAAAAACAGGAAATCCTGTTTTATAGCCGTTCTTCATTATATTTAGACGCATAAGACATTATATAAGAAAACATGAAAGGAAAAATCGTTATGGAACAAACCGAAAACGACAAGATGCTGAACAGCCTTTTAAGCGGCGTTCAACAAGTACCAGCAAAGCCTGCTGAAGAAGAAATTGAAGAAAAACAAGAACAGCCTGCTGAACAAGAACAGGCACAACAAGAAACTGCTCCTGCACAAGAAGCAGCTGGAGACGATCAAGAAGAAGAACGGGTACAATACAACTATGAAACGCCTAGCGAAACCGGCGATGCTCGGGACTTCATCAAGTCTGCCGAAGCTATTCCTGAAGAAAAGCTGGGCAGCCTGGCCAAGCAGCGCCGGAACATGGCTATGGCAGCCGCTAGAAGATACGACGTTACTGTAGACGATCTTCTGTGGGCTGAAGCAGAATCATTGGAACAATTCATCTACAATGGCCGCAAGGTAACAATGCTCAAGATGCGCTTGCGTGACAGCGGTCTTCCTGTATACGTTTCTCAAAACGTTGCTGGTACCAACTTCCGTCACATGGAAACCTTCATTGGTCACAGCTATACTGTTGCGGTCAACTTCTTCATCAACGTTAACGAAGGCGAAGTAGATCCGAAGTACATCGTTCTTGCTTCAATTCAGCAAGCTGAATTTGCTGTAAAGGGTGTTGTTTATGGTGAACTGAACAGCAGCAACGAAGAAAGAGCAGAAAAGGCCCGCAGAGAGCCACATGAGGGCGTTGTGACTGGCTTGATCCGGATCAACCCAAGATTCACCAATGACCGGCCAATGCCGGAAATTCAAAGATGGATCGTCTTCTTTGAATACCAAGGGGTTCAATTCAGCATGCCAGCCCGCAACTTCAACTACTTGAGCAGCGTTAAGCCAGTTTCAGAACAAATCTCAATTGGCGAGCGCTTCGTATTCCGCTTCACCAGCGCTACCAAGAAGGACTATCAAAAGGACAACCGTGCCGTCAAGGAAATGATGAGCAATGGCGACAACTTGCGAGCACCAAAGGGTACCTACTACGAAGTAAATGCTACTGCTCTTGACTTTAGACGCAATCCAGCTGCAGATCTGCGCACGAAGCTGAACAACGGCACTGTATTCTTGGCACACGTTACTCAATACAACAGCGTTCGTGGTTTGATTGTCGAAGTTGCTCCTGGCTGGGAAATCAAGGCCTTCCTGGACAATCGTTTTGCCAACGTCAAGCTGGGGGACAGAGACGTTGCCGCGCACACTCCTGTAACCGTTAAGCTGAACAGACTTGACTTCAACCACCGCGTAGGCCAATGCCAAGTAATCGCGTTCCCACAAGGAACTAAGGGGAGCATGCTGTATTAATAGGTGGGAGTGATCGCAATGGATAAAAAATATATCCGGCCTTTCAACGATCCCAGCGGTAAAATTGTCCCCATGTCAGAAAACAGCTTTATGGGTTCAAACGGTGAATTGTATCTTCCTTCATATCTTACGCAGGAAGAGACAGAAGAACTGTCGCCGATTACTCGCAATTATCAAGACCCAAACTATGATTCTTTGAAGAATTCAGTTAAAAGCAAGCGGAGATACAACTCTTCATTGGATTATTCTTCACTTTTAGAAAAGATGAATGATCTGGATTTGATGATTTTGAGCTTTATTGGCGGCTTTTCATCGGTTCAAAAGCTGCATGTCTACCGTCAATGTGAGCTGTTCAAAAACAAGCTGGAACAAAATGGCAAGGCACTGACACTCAACGACGCAGACAAGTCTCTGAAGCGGCTTGAAAAGTGGGGGCTTATTCTCAAGAACAACTTTGAAAAGCAAGATCAAGATGGCAAGAAAAGAATCTTGTGCTACACGCTTGACGTGGAAGGGTATCTTTTCTTGAAGAACTATTTTGCAAGCTCTCTGTACGTCAACAATCCTGACGATATGTTTTTAAAGAGAAAATATGAAGCCTTTTCACACTTGCGCTGCTGGGAATGCGTTGATGTATACCAGTTCTTCCAGTCTTTGCCATCCTTTAAAGGCTTCAACACATCGTTTTCTGGAACGAAGCAGGATCTGCCACACCCTGGCGGCCCACTTGTTTATTCGCCTTTGCAGATTTCACTGAGAATCATGTATCGGCCGAATGTGGAAGGAATCTTGAACTTAGTTTGCTATCCATGCATTCAAACTGACCGCGTAGACTTTTACAAGAAGGTCGTTGATCGTTGGGAAGAGTGGATTTCTACGGATGAAAAGGGAAATCCACTCGAGAAGCCAAATGTTCAGAAGGAGATCCCACGACTTCTGCCAGGACTCAATGCCTTGGCAATTATCGTTCCGGATGAAGCAACTGCAACGTATTTGAATGCCAATTTGGAGCTCTACAAGAAGGACTCGCTGATCGTATTCATTGTTCTCAATAGAATTCAGAGCATGGGTGTATTGCACGCCCTGCTGCTTCCTAATGAGCAGCATTATGATGAAGTATCTGAGAGCTACGTAGGAAAGTTGGAAGAATGGAAGATTAAGGAGCTTCTAACAGGGTGATTCGCATGATTAAGCATAAAAAGAAGATCTTTGCGCTGCTTTCATCTCTTGCAGTTGTGGCCATTTTTTTAACCGGCTGCAGCAGTGCTACTCAACCAAAGGCATTGAGCAGTCAATCGTCGTCAAGCTCTTCCAGTTCGGAAGTAGCTGATGCAACGCTGAATTATGGAATGCTCACGCAAGCACAGGGTATTTTATCCATTCCAATCGTCTTGACCAACAATACTGACAGTGATATGGATATGAGCTCTGATAATTTTATTTTGAAGGCGTATGGCCATGAGATTAAGCCGTTTCAGATTTCTGGCGAAGCATCAGACTTTCATGAAACGATCGGGTCAGGGAGCAGCTATCAAAATGTTCTTAGCTACTATTTGGGGACCACTTTAACTAGTAAAGAGTTGAAGCACGTAACCTTGTACTACAAGATGGATAATGGCAAGCTAGCCAGAGCGACGGAAGAGACGGACGACACCCCAACTGCATCCATAGGCAATTACACAAGCTTGAGCGACTATTACAGCAATACGATCGATTACAACACTCAAGCAGAAGACGATGCCAAAGAAGGAAACGATACTACTTCAATTGGAGATCAGTTTAACGATTCCGACTATGACAAGCTGTATTTCTGGATTATTGGGTCCAAGCATAATAAAAAGCAGATCTATCTGAAGATTGCTAACAAGACAAATACTGATTTCTATCTTGACTTCAGCAGCTTTGAGCTGGTTAATGCTAACGGCAATGAAACGCACATTGATCCCAACTACCAAGGGAATACCTTGCTGATTCCACATGGAAAGACGATGAATGCTGTTGCTCCGCTTGAGCGCGCCATTTCTACCGATGACGCGCCATACACGGTTGAGTTTAGGACCAATTCAAATTCTAGTTTCTTTGATACCGAAAAGGCATTTCATCCGGTTGAGTTTGTCATCAGCAACAGTAAGCTTCTTAAAGATGCCTTTACTGTATCTCCAGATCAATATCCTGAAAGCGGAATTAGCTGGAAGAAGCCAAAGCTGTCTGGCAACACTTTGACGATTGGCGTCAGTTTGAGAGATTACTTCGTAATTCATGCCGAGGCTGAAAAATTTAAGCTGGTTGGAGTAAACAAGGATGGAACTGCTGGCGACACAGAAGTCCCAATCTCTGTATCGCCTTTGGACATTAACGGTGATGAAACCATCAAATTAAAGTTCAACAGCTTAGAAGCCATAAAGACTTACAAAAAGATAGTCTTAAAGTATGGCGATGAGACGCTTTCTACAATCAAAGGATGAGATAATTACAATCCCGTGAAGAAATACTGCTGCAAACTAGGAAAAAGCTATGCAGCAGTATTTTTTTGATAATGTAACCGCTTGTCTTTTTGGCGAAAATTTTATAAAATTTTGATGGATCTTTGTAAAAAATAGAAGTGGGGAAGTTAATTGGTTAGATCAATAATCAACAGACGGCGTACGATTCAAAATCTCGAAGTCACCTCGCCATTAATGTATGCAATGCAGGATTGGTCGTGGAAGTATGGTGAAGACTCTGAATACATGTATCCAGCCAAGCTTAACGATGCGGGCGTATTTATTTTTTCGAACCATGTTGAGAGATATGAGGATCACAAGTTAAGCTGCAATGGCTGTACTGAAGATTTGTTGTTACGCGAGTTAGATGAAATGGATAGCCGGTTGGATGAAAGAATTAGCTATACAAATGTGAATAAGGATAGTAAGAATCCAGGCCCAGAATTGGGATATATTAGACGCAGAAACGTGCACAAGCTTTGGGGGGAGAACACGATTGATTTCTTCTATCCTCGAGGTGACGAGATCTATACTGGTGAATACATGTACACTCGCAATGGTGTCAGCATTCCGGTCCTCAAAATAGAAGTTTATCTCCTGTTGCGCGACAAAAAAGACTTTAGCAATGACGAAATCAGATGCTATTTTGGCATTTCTGGCACGGCTTTTAAAACGTTCTTGAAAATTAAAGATGAAACTTTTAAGGAAATGAACAAGCTGCGTGAGTTAAGTGATGAAGATGGGCCGTCTGTTGGACTCGTACGGATCAATACATCTGGTGTCATTAAAATGTATAACCAAAAGATTGATGAAGAGCGCAAGAAGGCAAGAAAACAAGCTGAAAAAAGCATTTTTGCTAGAGGCAGACTCAAGATGTAAGAAAAATAGGAAGCAAAAGCGCTGCTCTATCGCAGCGTTTTGTTTTTTTGCAGCAATGTACTTTACAAAGTACGACTATCGTGGTTAAATTATAGGTAGAAGCATATATTGGCTGCCGTGCAGTCACGTGATGAGGTGAGAAAAATGAAAAAGAGTCCTATTTTATATGTCTTGGAAAATGACAAGAATCACCCAACAAGCGTAGAAGAACGCCTAAAGGCCGCAAATGAGATGATGAATAAGTTCCAGATGATTCTCGAACACAATTCTAATCAAGCAGCCCGGATGCTGAACTGCAGAAAGCGTGGAAATTCAATCAAGTCATATTTTCCTAGAGGCGACGAGATTTTTGCGGATGGATTTACATACGATGAAGAAGGGCACAAGCATCATGAATATGTCCCGGAAGTGTATCTCAAGCTGAAGACCATAGATGCGCCAAACAGCGACAACGGTTACAGTGATGCTGAAATTAAGAAGTACTTCAAGATCACGTCAACTGAGTGGAACTACTTTAAGCAGACCTATTTCCCGGATTGGACTGACGAAAAGGCTCGTGAAGCTTATCTGCAATATGGCGGGGAGAAGGCAAGAAAATGGTACAAGAAATGGAATGAAGAAGATAAGCTTCTCGTAGACGTTCAAGTAACCGCACAAGGCAGAGTTATCTTCAGCAGAAACTTTGTTAAGCATTCTGCCGAGATGTAGCCGCAAGCTTATATTTTTTGACTACACTTCTGAAGTGTATGATGAAAAGTGGAAGGAGGCTGGCTATGCCAGTAAGCGAGGCACGAAAGCGTGCAAATAAAAATGGGACAATAAAAACAAGGACCGCGTTCGCTATCTAAAGCAGAGATCAGCATGCAGAAAGTTTATCCAGGCAGCAACGCTGACTGATTTGCGTGAAATTCAGCTGCTGATAGACAAGCGCAGAACGGGTGTGACTGCTAAA
>NZ_JBUBHO010000002.1:0-41475 GCF_057197965.1 Lactobacillus sp. WILCCON 0149 | reverse complement strand
GCCGTCAAACAACAAAGCGTTGCAAACGTCCGCAAACATTTCGTTGTTCCAAAGCCATTTCTTCTCGATAGCGTCATTTGTACCATGACGCTTATTTTGTTTTGTCATGTTAACCCTCTCTGCATTGATAACTTGTTGATTGTCAGTTTTATGCCCTCTCTTTTAAAAACAAAAAGGACTCAAACGCTATATGCGTCTGAGTCCTCTGCCAATAATATTTTCCGATTTTTTCAACTATGGTGGGTCCATAATTGACTCCTTTCTAGTGCCCCAAGAGCACAAAAAAGAGGCTGCAAAAACTTCTGCAGTCTCCTCTAACCTTATTTTTCGTTTTGTAAAATAACTAAAAACATGGCAAAAACGCCATACGTTAATTGTAAGTCCGGCTAAGCCAGGCTTTTAAACACTACACGAAGAAACTTCTTCGTGCCAGCACTAAAATGCTGAAAAGCTTGTTGACCTTGCGGCCCACTAGAGCAACTGTTCTAGTGCTAAACTCCCTATGGAGTCTAGGCGTAAAAACTAAATACAATAATCTTTACCCCTTAATTGTACATCTTGTCAGCCAAAATTGCATCCCCCGCCTCTATCTTCTCGCCGCTACCTTGTTATTTTTGCTCAAGATTTTAGCAAGATTTTTCGTCTGATTTCTGCAGGTTTTCTGACGGAAGCAAATTAATCTGGCAAAAGAAAAGCATCCCTGCCCTGTACATTGCTGTACGGGGGGATGCTATCTTCATCAGAAATGAGACCTTCTCAATCTGGTTATCCCTGCATTTTCAGCTTCTGGAGGGGAAAAGACTTATCAAAAATGACACCTTATCAATCCCGTCTAATTATAATCTATTTCTAATGTTTTGGCAAGTAAAAACAAAAAAGCAGCATCCCCCACCCTCACAGACTGCTCTATAGGAGGGATACCGCCCTAATAGCGAAGTTAGAATAAAGACAATTGTACGCATTTTTCAGTGTTCATTGTCATTTCTTCGACTTCTTTGGTAATTGATTGCACCCTCTTCATGCCAACAATAATTTGTTGTGCACTGGTTGCTTTTTCATATTCAATCTTTTCCTTGATGTTTTTTTCAAGATCTGGGAAAAGGCCTTTGAAATAGCTGTAGATCCATTCACGACATTCATTGCTAAAAGACGTAAAGCGACTGTCTTCGGCATAAACTTCCGGGTCTCTGATCAAAGAGTTGTTTAATCCGCAGTGAGAGCAGTATAGTTCAAACGCACGGGCAAATACCTCTGTTGATGTGGAGTAGTAGTCAGCCTTCTTAGTTAGTTGATTGTCAGCATAGATTTCAGATCTGGCACTTTCCAAAATCTTTGAGAAAGGATTCTGCAGTGAAAAAATGCCTTTGTTGCTGCCATTGTAGTCCAGGAAATGTCCGTATTCATGTACAAAACTCTGCAAGCCTACTCCCTCTTCTTCGTTTGCACGAAAATCAACAGCAATTGTGTTGTTGAACGGTGAGAAAAGCCCTAAAGCTTTGTGGTTGCGAATCTTTCTGAACCGAAGAATTGGCAGTGCATTACTGTTAACTCTAGGTAAGATATCACTAATTGACGTAAATTCAGGAATGAGCTTTTGCAAGTCTTCCAGGTCAACGTCATTGTCGATTTCTACAGTGCTGAATAAGCCAGCCCAGCTTCTGCTGAGACGATTCATTTCAGCTTGAGTTTTCAAGTTGATGTTTTTCTTAGTTTGGAAAAACTTGGCATGCTCTGTTTCTGACTGTACTTGCTGGTATTTAAGCATTCTGGCTTGTGCCGCAAACTTCTTGATGAATTTGTGCAAGAAACTGCGAGCTTGAAGAGGCCAAAATACTTCAGTCAAGCACTTGTCATAGGTTCCGTAATAAGTAACGTTTCTAGCGTCTCCGACTATGACCCATTCGTCGCTCAGATTGATCTTCTCTTCTGGAGACATGCAATCCATATTGACGAACTCAATATACTTGCAAAAGGCTTTAGGGTCACCACAAGCCAGTCTGAATGGCAGATTGTAGCCAAATTTCACGGTAAAGTCGCACGTGAATGGCAGCATGTTTTCAACTGCGTCCTCATGAACTGCATCAGAGTGCAGATATTTCATTGGGTCATTGCAAAACTTGCCATTCAATCCACTATTTTCCGCATTCATTTCTTGCTCTTTTGCCCGCTTGATGACGACTCTGAAAAGCTGTGCAAGTCCTCGAACGTCTTCAAGATTAAGGCAATTGAATCTGTCTCGACTGAGCAAGCCAATACTTTCTTTTTTGTAGTTTGACTTCTCCCAATGGAAGCAGCCATTCATTCTATTGCTGTAGCGAGGCAGCACTTTGTTTTCCGGATCAAGAAGATACAGCACGTGTTTGTACCCTCTGCCAGAATTGTCATTTGGCGTAAAGATATAAGCATGATCCATAGCACGCTTAACGCCTTCTGCTTCATCCTTAAAGCCGTTCTTAAAGAGCCGCTTCTCTAATGCGCCAAACTCCTTTGGGTCGACTTTAGCAAGAGTATGCGCGCCAAAAGTTTTTTGAGCAAAGCCAAGGAAGAAACTGAGGTCTTCCATTTCTGAAGTTTCTAGCGGATTGTCTGACTGCTCTGCACGTGCATTGCGATAAATGTAGCGCGCAATCTTGCGCCAGATCTGCAATTGCGTATCCGTATCTTTCAAAACAAGCTCATACTTTTGACGTGAAAAGCCATAGCTCTTGCGCATTAATTCGGTTACCTTGTTGCTAACGTTGATAGTTTGAGCATTCATGACTTGCTCCTTTCTATTAGGGTGAAAGCAGACTAAAGCATTATTTTGCTTGGCCCGCTGAAGCCCCAAAATCTTGTGCTAAACGGACCAAAAGTCAGAGATCCATTTATTTATCTTTGCCTTGATCTTCATCGTTAAATTCTGGAACGAGAAGCCCTTGTTTATCCTTAAGTTTGATTTGCTGAACCCACTTGTCAAAAGATGAAGCAAATTCGTCTTCAGATTCATTGCTTTCTTCTGCAGTACTAACGTCATCGCTTTTGTAGCCTTGACAGGCATAGTGGCGACTTTTGTGATCGCCTTGTTCAGAATTTTTGCTTGTCTTATTTTCGCCGTTAGAAAGCGAGATAGTTCCTTTGAATGTCATGTCTTTGCCATTCACTTGAATTGGCTTGCCAGACAATTTATCGCTCAGAGTTTGCTGAACAAATATCTCACTTGGCGGCACAGGTGTTGGTTGTTTGTTTTTACCGCGTGATTTGCTTCGTTTGAGACTAGATGAATCTTTAGCTTGAGCATCTTGCATAGGCTTTTTGGCTGTCTGCTTATTTGAAGCCATCATCTGCTGAATCAATGCAATCTTTTTGTCGCTAGACAAGGATGAATCATTAAGTACGTTCTCAATTTCATCCAAGCCTTTGCTTCTTTCCGCACTCTTCTCAAACTTTGCTTCTGCCTTTTTACGTGCAGATTGAGATGCGTTGCATAAGAAGCTTTCGACGAGCATGCAGCATTTAAAGCTCATAGCATCGCCAGGATCTTCGCCAGGCATTGCTTCCAGCCGGCCTTCCACCATGATGGAATCACCTTTGTGATAGTTCATGATGACTTTCTTGGCACCTGGCGCAGCAAACATCAATGGCATGTAGCGCCATTGTGACTTCTTGCTGCCATTTGTATCGAATCTAATGTGTGGTTGATAAGCCATGACAGCCATTACCACCCAGTCTTTTGATTGAATCTTTTCTTCTTTAGATGTCTTCTGTTCTTTTAAAGCATCAACGTTGCCAGTTAATTGGTTTGGAGCAAAAGCTGGCTCCGTGTACAGGAATCCAAGGCTGCAGCTGCCTGACTTTGTATAGGCATAGTTGCGGCGATCAAAAGCTTCAGCTGAAATTGCGCTCACAGATGGAGCATGCTGCTTGAGCATCTTGATAAGTTCTTGGTCACTGCCGTTAACAGCAAAGTACTTGATGTCTTGTTCTTCTTTTCTCATGATGATTCTCCTTATCGTGTATTTGATTTCGTTTTGTTTTCCTAAATGCAAAAAGAGGACTTGAACGCTCTGTCGTGCTCAAGTCCTCTTTCACCTAAAATATTTATTTCATTGCACAAGGCATGTTGCCTTAAATTTCCGATTGCTGGGCCATCTTGGATACTTGATTCAAGAATGATTCCCGGCACTTGATTTCGGCTGCATCGCGAAGTTCACACATCTTGATGTAGTTTTCGTCTTTTTTCAGTTCTTCTTTCATGTCCTTGTAGCCAGTGCCGTACTTCTGAAGGTTGTTTTTGTATTCAAATACTGGGGCAGCAGAGATATGTTCATCCCAGCTTGACCCCTTTTTAAATACGCTCAAGATCTCTTGCTTTTCTTCATCACTCATTGAGCTAATCAAAGCATCGATCTTCTTTTGAACATAGCCCTTCTTATGCCACTCCATCTTAGAGATATAGTGCTTAGTGTCCATGCCTCCTAAAGCATCCAAAAAGTACTGCAGGTAGTCTTCGTCATAAGTTACGTACTTGGCACGATCAAAACCGATGATCTTATTCCAATAGTTCATTACTTTGGCAACTGTCTGTTCATCTTCTTTTTTGAACTTGCATTGCTTGTTTTCTGCTGCTTCTTCATAACGCTTAACAACACTGTTGTAGACGATGTAAGCGAAACCTATACCATCATAGAAATTGTAACGATATGTGTCAGAATCCAAGTCATAATCAAGATCAAAGTCTCCTGTAATTCTTACGTGCCAGCGATCATAGAGAGCACGGTGACATTGTCCACCAATTGGCTTTAATGCCTGCTGCGTTAAGGTAATCAACGTTTCGTTTCGTTGGTCGTTGATTTCTTTCATCAACTGATCGTCTGCTTGAATTGAATTTGGAACAATCTGAGCAGCCCCTAACAGCGGTGCCTCATACTCATCCTCACCTTGCAGCGGGATAAGCTTAGCAGGGCTGTACAAGAACCATTTGCTGTCTACGAAGATGTAGTTGTATTCTTCTGCTGGCATTAACTTGTACCAGTCATAAATGTTGGCCAGCTGACGTGGATAGTACTCATTTGATTCGTAGCATTCAAGTTTTCCGGTATCCAAATCAACGGTGCGCACTTCATTGGTGCTTGCCAACTTACTTGCTGAAGCACTGTCATTGAAGTACTTCAACAGCACACGACCAGTATGGTCAAGATAGCCATCAAAGTTTACCCGGTTCATCATAATACTGTTTCCGTTCATTACTACTGCGATAGTTGCGTGTGTTGACATTGTTATTACCTCTCAAGTTTCTATTTGTATTAGCGATTTTCGCCGTATAATCCTATTTTTGATGAATTTCCAGTTCTAATTTTTAGGCCGTGAACAGGCGCATAATCGCCATGTCACGAACCCACTTATCCTTGTCTTGAGACAAGATCCCAAGATAATGCTTCTTCTTGCTTCGCTCAATGAACAAGGAGGTCGAGGTCTTCGAGGGCTTGAGCTCTATTAACCAAGATATCCAAGTCGCCAAAACGAGCTGCAAGCTCTCTATCCTCTTCCAGATCACTCTTTACGAGTTCCAGATCACCCTTTACGAGTTCATCCAGTTGCTTATCGGTTAATCCCCAGTATTCTTCATCGAAGTCTTCCCGGTCTGCCTTTGGTAATTTGTAGATTGTCATTGTTTTATCCTCCCGCTTTTAATTTTAAAAAAACAAAAAAAGGGCTAAAGGGCTCAAACACTGTGTTTAAGTCCTCTGCCAATAATTTTTTCGATTTTCTCAACTATGGTGGTCCCATAATTGACTCCTTTCTAGTGCTTTGAAAGCACAAAAAAGAGGCTGCAAAAGCTTCTGCAGTCTCCTCTAACCTTATTTCTCTGTTTGTAAAATAACCAAAAGCACGACAAATACGCCATGCAAGAATTGTAAGTCCGGCTGAGCCAGGCTTCTAACCACAACACGAGAGAACTCTCTCATGCCAGCAAAAATGCTGAAAAATTGTTGACCTTGCGGCCCACTAGAGCAACTGTTCTAGTGCTAAGTCCCCTGTGAGACCTAGGCGTAAAAAACAAAGTAAATTTTTTTACACCTTAATTGTACATCTTGTCAGCCAAAATTGCATCCCCCAACACCATCTTCTCACCGCTACCTAAGCAAATTAATCTGCAGAAGAAAAGCATCCCTGGCATGTACATTGCTGTACGGGAGGGATGCTCTCATCAGAAATAACGCCTTGAAAATCAACGATTGAGAGACAGCGGTCCGTCCTTTTGAAAAAAGCTTATCAGAAATTACACCTTGGCAATCTGAACTAATCGTCGAGCAGGCCAATGTCTTACCAGAAATAACATCTTGCAAATTGGTAGCCAACAAAGTATTTCCTACTTATTTTATCAGAAATGAGACCTTCTTAATCTTTATTGCCAGGAGAAGCTAATGGTAGCAAGGGGATGGACCTTGTCAGTCATCTTCGATTTCATCGCCGCCGACTAAATTTCCAAGCGGAGAGTTATCGACTAGTACTTCGCCAAGTTTGTCTACTTCCAGCCAGAACGGCCAGCCGATAAACTTGTTTTTAATTGCTAGATCATCTACGTCCGAATTCAAAAACATATCCATTAATATCCAAGTGAACATTAATGATCACATTCTTGTCCTCTAGCCGAAACTAAAGAATTTTTTTAGGCTTTTTCACGAGGAAATGCCTTGTGCGTTCGGTTGTCTGCACCTCCACTAAGGTCGCCCCTAGCTTCTGATGCTTTTATCATACGCACAGTCAAAGAGTTCGCCATGCTTCATAAGCAAGGCCCGGAGGCGATGTTTGTGAAGCGGGCAGGAATATGTCCTAAGTTGCCCTAGTGCCGAGGCTCTAGGGCAGCGCCCAGTCCCAGACTTGAAGCAGGGACGAACCCACGCTCGTGACGCTTTTACTGATGAACTATGCCATCACTGCCTGCTTTTTCGCATAGCGTTCTTCAAGAATTTTTTCAACGCTTTGATATGGCGTGTACAGTGTTATTTCCTTGTCATCCATCCTTCTCAAGATGTTTACGGCTGCGGCCGTATTTGCGTTCATTTCTCCGCAATTTGGGCAGACCACTGTCTCATGATGTGCACCTTTTCTTTCACTGAAATGCGCACCGCATCTTGGACAGAACTGTGACGTATATGCTGGATTGACATCGACCGCCTTGATTCCTTGACTGGCGCACAGATACTCGATGCGCTCGTTCAACCTTCCTTTTGCCCATGAAGACAGCTTGCGTCTTGCCTTTGCCTCATAGCGATTTGCTGCTTTTGGCAGCTTTTCTTTTGTAAAGCTCAGATCTTCTTTGACAAGAGCGTCTGGCTTTTCAGCCACAAGCATCTGTCTGATGCTTTCGTTCATCATCCGCTCCATGTTGTTCTGCTTTCTCTCGTGTTGACGGTGATAGAGCTTATTGCCAAGATGATGATTTTCCAGACGAGCAATTTGACGCTCAATGCTGCCAATGCGACATCTGATGCGCTTGTTCGTCTTGGCAGAGTGAGCACTTGACAATTTCTTTTCCAAATCAGATTTTTGCCGTCTCAATTCTTTAGCTGGCTGGATGTATTTGTTGCGATTCGTATTGCGGCGATTGATCCGTTCAGCTTCAGTGCCCACAAGCTTGCTGAAGCTTGTTCCATATTCTTGGCCGCTGCTGCACGAAATAAGAGTGGCCATGCCCAGCTTCTTCTTTGGCTTGCGTTTGTCATCTGCAGCCGCCTTAATAGCACGGTGAACTTCCAGTCTCTTCTTGTCTCTGTCAAGAATGAGCTGGATGTCGCCACGCTTATTCTTGTTTGCATAGCAGTATGGCCCCGTCAGCTTAAACATCTTTGGCTTGCCCGGCTTTGCCGTCATAATCTTCAGATAGCTTGCTCCATCTTTTTCGACAATTCTCCACATTATTTCGTCACAGAGCATGCAGCGTGCGGCACTTGAATGAGGATATGGCTTGTGCTTTCTGGTAAGACGTCTGATGTATCTAAAGCTGTGGTGGAGCTGATCTTCTGTCAATGCCGCTCTCAGTGCGGGATACTTGCTGTTTTTCTTGCTTGGCTTAGCTTCGTCCTCACGTCCTTGCAAGATGAGCTGCCAATAATATGGCGAAGTGAAGACGTAATTGAGATACTGGCGCTCAGCACTGGCCAATGATTCATTGGCCTGCACCTGTTTTTTCAGTTTTGAGCCAAGATTTGACCACATGGAATTGAGATTCATGCACACGTCTTTAACGGCTTCCGTTACGTGCCGACCTTGAATGCCAAACTGCTCATTCAGAAGCTTTTGTTTTGCAAGGCTGACTGTTTTGGCATCAGGGGCTTTCAATCCTTGAGCTTTGTTCTTCTTATATGCTTTTTTCCAGTCTTTGACCGCTTTGCGGGCCTTCTTGATTTCACCGTCGTGCTTGCGGATTCTGTCTCTTGGATCACGCCACTGGTCAGTCATGTGATTGATTCCGCACAGCTGAGCAAAGAGCAGATCCTTGCATCTGCCATAGCTGACAAACAGCTCATCCAGCTCTTTCATTTCTTCATTAGTCAGTTTTACGGTATAGGCTCGGACAGTCTTAGTCTGAACCTTTTTTCTTGTCTTTCGTGTCATTTTTTGAGAACAGCTTTCTGTTTTCGCTGACGATCTTTTCATTGCGATGGCTTCGCTTGCCATACAGCTTGGCAGAGAAGAATGTAATGATTGCCAGCACGTCATCTGTCAGTTCTTCTTCATATGAGACATCATCAGTCTCATTGATTATTTCAATATCAACGTTGTGTTCGCTGCAGACTGTCTCAATCAGCTCATATCCAAAGCGAACCAAACGGTCTTTGTAGTTGATAACGATCTTTCCACATCCGCCTTCGCATATCAGCCGAAGCAGCTCTTGCAGGCCTTTTTTCTTATAGTTCATGCCAGAGCCAATATCCTTGATGATTCGGAAGCGGTAGCCTTGCTTCTCGCAGTAGTTGGTTACGACTTCAACCTGTCTTTCAAGATCTGCTTTTTGCTCGGAGGAGGATACACGGCAATATCCAATTACCAGCGACTTGCTGGCCAAGGCATCGTTGTCTGGTCTTGTATCAACTCCCAGCAAGGTATCTAACTGCTTCTTGGTGTATCTTCTGCGATTTCCTGCAGTTCTGAGAGGAACGATAAGTCCTTTTCTTTCCCAGCGTCTCAGAGTAGAAATTGAGACCTTTAGATATGCCGCTGCTTCTTTGATGCCAATATATTCATCAGCCATGACCGGATCATCCTTTCATTTCGTTAGGCCGATTATAGCACACAAAAAAGCACTAGTAAAAACTAGTGCCTAGTATATGAATAGAATTGAATACTTAATTTATCTGTTGCATGATTCCCAGTAATAGGCATTCCAATTCTCACCGATGTATCTACCAATGACTAAGTTGTTTTCTTTAGCGTATTTCTTAGCAACTTTCAGTGCATCTTCTTTGGTCAGCAAATCTTCCATCTTTTTCACCTGCTCACTGTAAGCTTTAATCAGTTTCCATTCTTCATCAGTCGCCCGAATTGTATGGACCTTGCGTCCGCTTTTGGGACGTCCAGCGCCTTCTCTAAATCCACCTCTTGGCATGTTATGTTCCTTTGCAGTATATTAAGTGTTTTATTCTTTCAGTTTCCAGCTCAATTATAGCATGATTTGCGTGTTACGATAATCAGAAAAAACATCCCCCCTACAGTATGTATGGAAAAGGATGTTTGGCTGATTTAGTATTTGATTGTTAACTTGTAATTGCTAGCTCTTGGTTATGACAATGGTAGTTGCACCGCTGCTGAGCTGCTTCTTGTCTGCTACGGTGTAGCCCTTTGGCACATCAACGGTTTCATAATCTTTCGAGTCGTCTGAGTAAGTCTTGATAGTCAGCTTGCCAGTCCCCATCTTCTTGCCACTTGAGTCAACATAAGTTACGTCGATAGTCTGTTGATTCTTCAAAGTAACAGGAACAACGGTGATCTTGTCTGGATAGGTCGTCAAGACTTGCGCGTTGTTGTTTGGAAGCTGATAGCCTTTAGTCATGGTCGTGCCCAAGTTGAAAGAAGACTTGCCATTGTTATCTGTAACTCTGGTAAGAGTCCCCTTGCCTACTTCGGTGCCGTCAGCTAATACAAAAGTAACGGTCTTTGAGGTGGTCCCAGGCTTAACTTTTGCTTCGTCAACAACAAGAGTAACCTTGTCTGGATAGGAATTCAATTCGTCTTTGCTCTTTTGCTTGTAGCCGTAAGGGATAGAGTCATCAAGATAATATTGATTATTCCCCTTGCCATCAGATTCCTTGGTTAAAGTCCCCTTGCCTAATTCCTTGCCGCTTTCATCAACGTAAGTGATCTGCTTAGAGGTCTTGGATGGAGTAGCATCAGTGTTTACCTTGACCACAACAAGCTGAGATGGAGCAGATTCAGCTGCTGAACTGTCCTTGAGCTTGTAGCCATCTGGCAAAGTGGATTCAACAATCTTCCACTTGCCGTCAGTCCCCTTCTTCAAAGTGCCAGTCCCCATTTCCTTGCCGCTCTCGTCAACAAGCTTGACTTGCTTTGTTTCTTCTGAAGGATCAGTAGTCGTGCTGGAGTTCTTTACTACTTCAACCTTGTCTGGGCCGGACTCAATTGCTTCGCTGTCTTTCAAGTGGTAACCAGAAGGAAGAGTGGCTGAAGGGTCAAGTGCCCATTTGCCAGTCGTTGCGTTCTTGACGATCTTTACAGTGCCAATTTGCTTGTCACCGTTATCGGCATCTAAGACTGCAATTTCCTTGCTTTCCCCGGTTGACGGAGTATCTGGAGTGTCTGGATTAGTAGGAGTAGTTGATGAGCCAACTACAGTTACTTTGTCTGGCCATTCAAGCAACTGAGCTGATTGACCATCGGCATCTTCATCGGAGAGCTTATACCCTGCTGGAATCCCACTAATCGAAACGCTGCCGTCTTCATTCTTGGTCAGCTTGGCTGTCCCTACGGTAGTCCCCTTGCTGTCTACAACGTCAACAGCCTTGGTAGTGCCTGCCGCAATTGAATCTGACGGATGAGTACCTGAAGAGCCAGAACCAGAGTTAGCTTTCTTCACAACAGTGATCAAGTCTGGCCACTGCAGCAATTGTGCTGAATGGCCATCTTTGTCAAGGTCAGAAAGCTGATAGCCATTTGGAATGCCCGTAACGGTTACCTTGTTGTCTTCCGTCTTTGTCAGAGTACCGGTGCCAACTTCTGTACCGTCTTCTGTCTGGAAGGTAATCTGCTTGTTTGTGCCTGCCTCAATGTCGTCTACCGGATAGCTTTCAGCTGCTTTCTTAACGACAGTTACTTGATCAGGCCAGTAAAGCAACTGCTCAGACCCATCATCGGTAAGGTCAGAAAGCTGATAGCCATCCGGAATATCCGTAATGGTTACTGCGCCATCTGATTTAGTCAATGTTGCAGTACCAACTTCCTTGCCGTCAGTGGTTACGACCTTGACTTTCTTGGACGTACCATCCTTAACGTCGTTTGCAGGATAGTCTTCTGCAGCTTGGTCAGTGACGTAGATCTTGTCTGGATATTGGTTAAGTTCATCATCAGTAGTAACGGCCTTGGTGCCGACTGGCATCCCGTCAGCGGTGCAGAATACTTTGCCGTCCTTAGACTGCCACTTGTAGATGACCCCTTGGCCCAAAGTGGTACCAGTCTTCTTGTCGACGTAGTTGACAACCTTTTGCGTAAGCAAGGTATTGCCATTCTCGTCGGTAGAAGTACCAACTTTAGCTACAGTTACGTAGTTTGGATACTTGGTCAGCTGATCAACGTTAGACACCCAGTAACCCTTCGGAAGGCTGTCATCCAATGCACAGGTAACTTTGCCGTCTTTAGTAGTCTTGGTCAGCTTGCCAGTACCCAACAGGTTGCCGTCTGAGTCAAGATAGCTAATCGTCTTGGATTCAACGGTTGGCGTATTTGTGTTGCCACTGTTTCCAGAGTTGTTCCCTGAGTTGTTTCCGCTGTTGGAGTTACCAGAGTTGCTCCCGGAATTGCCGCCAGAATTATTGCTTCCTGAGTTGCTTCCACCACCGGAATTATTGCTGGAGCCACCGTTGCCCTTGCTGCCTCCATTGTCGCCTTTTGACGAATTGGAGCCGCCGTTTGATGATCCCCCATTTGACGTTCCGCCGTTGGCAGATCCACCACCATTAGATGAACCACCGTTGGAAGAATTGCCGCCATTAGCTGAGCCACCGCCATTAGTGTTTTCTGCAGGCTCATCGACAGTCTTTTGTACTGGGGTCTTGCCATTAGTGATATTAGAGCTGCCCTTGCCGCTCTCGTTGCTAAGTGGCGTAACTACGCCGCTTCCCCCCTTGTTTGAGGTATCGACAAGCTTTGGTGAAGAACCTGAACTTGATGATCCCTTGCCGGAACTCTTTGATGACTTGCTTGCCCCGCCAGAAGAGCCGGAGCCTAAGCTCTTGGCACTAGAAGCACTTTTCTTTGCTTGTGCTGCCAATGCGGACAGCGAATCGCCAGATCCATCCGTCAAAAGGCCGCTAAGATCGCCACTTAAAGTGCTGCCACTTGAGCTGGAATCTGAATCATCCCCATCAAGCAAGCTGTCAAGCTTGCTTTTCGAGCTCTTGCTCTTTGATGATTTACCCTTTTTCTTGCTTGAACTGGAATCTGAGTCATCGTCAAGCAGACTCTTTTTCTTCTTGCTTGAGCTGGATGATGAATCGTCTGATGAATCTGAGTCGTCCCCAAAGTTCAAGCCAGTATCGCTTGAGTGTGAATTTGCTTTTTCACTGGCGGTCTTGCTGCCCATGTTGTGAGCAATCACTGCGCCCACGCCGATTACGGCTACGCCGGCAACCGCAGCGCCTGCCGCGATCACCTTCTTTTTGTCGTCTTTTTTATTGTTCTTGTTTGGCTTTCTTGGCCGCCCAGACTGATGCTTTTCAAAAGCCTGCTTTTTAGCTTCACTATCGCTCATGCCACCGCCTGGCTTGTGAAGGTCCCCGGCACCTTCTTGAGCACTGTCCCGTCTGAGCTGCTTTTCTGGATCTAATGCTTTCAAGTTAAAGCTCCTTTCTGTATTGCATAATCATGCTGTTAAAGCTTATCCATTGCTTCTTTGTTTTGTTCTATTTGTTTCTTTGCCTTCTCTTTGTCTTTCTGTGAAAGGTCGCCATTCTTGATCTTATTTTCTAAGATCTTGTTGGCTTCATAGAATTGCTCGTATGTCTTGATCCTTTCATTCATGGAAGCACTGTTGAGAGGCTTGGCAACCTTTTTGGCATCCGCAAGATTGTTTGTCTTCATCAAAGAGTAGGCAATCATGATCCGCCGTTGATCAATGGGATTGAGTACGTTTCTGTCAGTTGATTCATTCCAAATGTCGACAACTTTGTTAAAGTCTTTGCTGAAATAAGCAACGTCGAGCTGAATTGGCTCAGCAGTTGAATATTGGCTGATATCTTGAGCAACGCTTGCCTTATCGTCAACATCGCTGTCTTGCAGCATCTGGTTTTCAGCTTCTACTGCCTTGCTTGGATAAAGCTTGGCTGCTTGAGCATACTTGCTGTTTTGCATCAAGCTAGTAAAGCTCGGCTTGGTCTGAACTGATGATGAGTTGACTTGACTGTTTGAGCTGTTAGAAGAAGACGAATGCGTAATGATGGCAAACATCACCGTTCCCAGCCCAACAAGCAGAATTGCGATAATAGCAATAATAATTGGCTTCAAGCCGCTTCTAGATGGCTCTTCATAGTCATCACGTCGGGGAGCAACGTTCCTGCTCTGTCTTTGAGTTGGAGTTGAGTAATCGTTAACGTTGTTTAATGTTGAAGACAGAGAATTTATTTGGGAATTTGCTTGCCCCAGCTGCTTCTTGAGCTGATCGTTTTCTCTATTCAGCCTGTCAATCATGGCTTGGTTGCCGCTTGAGTTGTTTTGCTTTATCAACTCGTTTTGGTCTTTAACCACCTGCGAAAGCTGATCCAGCTTTTTTTGTTGCTTGTCATAATGAACCATAACTGATTGGAACTGCTTGGACAAGCGTTCACTCAAGGGGGCAGCCGCTGCCCGATCTTTAACCTGCTTAAGCAAATCATCGTAATCTTCTCTAGCAACGACTCTCTCGTCCCTGCTTGCGGCTAGCTGGCTCTCTCTTTGTCGTGCATCTGCCAGCTGCTGTCTGAGCTGTGAAAGTTCATCAGCAGATGCAGCTGGAGCCACGGCAGCTGGTTCAACTGGACTTGGGCTGTACTGACTTGGCTGACTATTGTCAGCAATGCTGGCCACATCTGATATGTCAGGCAGCTCACTTACGGTTGAAAAGCCTTCTACGTTTGACAGACTGGCTGGAGAAAGCAGCTGATCAGCTATGCCATAAATGTTGATTCTGCCGTCAGCATCTGGCTTAAAAATATCCCAGACGTTTAGAGCAATTAGCTTTGAAATCAATTTGTCTTGATCTTGATGGGCAAATTTGAAACTGACAATCGCGGCGACTCTTGTTGATGCAACTGCAGGATTTTTTCTGATGGCGTAGATGTATTTAAGCAGCTCCTCCGCCTCATTTGGAGTATCAAATTCCATTAGCTCAGGATTGATAAGCAGAATGTCTGGGTGATATCTTACCAAAGCATTAGGCAGATTGTGAGCAATTGAGATGATAGTCTGATTGATGCTGAACTGTTTTGTATACTGACGGATCTGTTCCGTAAAGGCCATCCCCATGTCCTCACTCATTCCCAAGAGAACCGAAGTTGCCACAGGCACCACCACCTTTCGTTAGTATTTTTGGCTTATGCCGCCAGCAAAATGTGACTAGGGTCGGTTCCCAGCCTCTTGATGACGTTGGCCAACAGATTGCGCCGAATGTATTCAAATTCAAACTGATAGATAAACCGTGGCTCTGTATATGGGTCAATTGAGGCATAGTTCAATTCAAGCAGGTAAATCATGTCCTCATCTTTGAACTGATCCAAGTCCATTGTGTCCACAATCATCTGGAATGATGAAGTACCGCCTTCTGCGTATCTTTTGACTTGTGACACGTTGAACTGATTAATGCACAAAGTAGCAATCAGATTGCTGTAGTAGCCCTTGCCATAACTTTCGTCCCAAACTATATCCCATTGCTCAACGTATGGAGCTTCAAACTTGAACTTGGCCAAGAAAGCTGGCGTAACTCTGAATGGACGGTTGAGAGGAACGTGCGTCATGCTGCTGATAAGCGGCGTATCGTACTCTGCCCCAACAATATCCTTTCGAATCTGCTCAAATGCCAGCGCTTCTCCTCGCTGATAGAAAATCTTGCTGCATGAGATGATGTGATCATACATGCTGTTGAAATGCCGTCTGGTGTAAGTGATCAGCTGGTGCACTTTTTCTTGGTCCAGCGTAGTCTGGAAAATTTCCGGATCAGTCTTGTCATCAATCATAAAAATGAAATTAGACTTGGACTGCGGATCGCTGAAGAAATCTTCATCCAGGTTTGGAAACTTGGTTGATTCCTTCAAAATAACGTCGAAGGCGTTTTGGTGTCCCTTGAGCATCGAGTGATACATGGCATCAATAAACTTGTCTTCTTCAATATCCAATAGTTCTTGCTGCTCTTCCTCGGTCATTTCGATAAAGCTTTTGTCGCCATTTTGTCTGAGCAGCTTGCCGAAAACGCCAATATAGTAGTCGAAAGCTTCGGCTTCTTCAGCAGGCAGAACGTCTTCTTGGCCAAGATAGTTTGACCATTCTTTTTGCTCAATCGCCGCTATAGAAGCCGGATCGTAGTCTCTTCCTATAATCATTAACTGGGTCCCCTTATTTATTATTCTTTAGCCAGAGTTCTAGAATCTTCCGGCAATTTATCTGCACTTAACATCTTAAATTAATTCGCTTAAAAGATAGCAAACGCTATTTTTGACTGTTTTTTTCGGAAATCAGCCATTTGGCAGTAGAGAATTTTTTAAAGCAGCAAAAAGGGCAAAACAAAAACCCCGCTTGCAAGTTAAAGGCGTGTGTGATGTTGCAAGCGAGGTCGGAAACTATTGTGTGTTGCGATACATATAGAATAGTTAGAAATATATAGAATTGGGAAACTTATATCAAAAAGATACGAAAAAGGTATGAAATATTAAGAAATGTAAAATTGGTTGGATGATCCATTTTGTTGTCAGCCCGGATCAAGGCTGCATCATTTTGAAAATAAGAGAGCGTCAAAATCAGCTAGATAACAGTGATAATCGAGAATCAGCAGCTGAACATATCCAAGAATATGACCTTAAGAGATCAGTGAATCTAAAGAATTAAATTATTCAAGGAGAATAGTTGTTTATTCGCTTTCGGATGGATCGGAAGCAGGATCTGAACATGGCTGCAAGAACGCTGGCAAAAACAATGCTAAGACCAGACCAAAGCTGATTTCTGCATAGATAGCGAGGTAAACGGGGTTGATAATCAACAGCGCCACCATAAACAGAATATTCAGAATCAAAGTTGCATGTACGAGTTTCATGACAGAAGACATCCTTTCATTTCTTCGTATCCGCATCTTCTTTTTGCTCATCTTCTCTGATCAGAAATTGGGCGTTTACTTCGTTGTTCTCGAAGTAGTAATTTGGCTTGATTCTGTATCTTCGGATAGGGAATGCCCAACAATCCAATTCAGTGATGACTCTCTCCTTCTGCCAGTTAAGCTTGGCCTTTTCCAATTCGCTTTGATCGCTGTCTTGATCTGACTCTGAGGCTGTCTCTTGAGGGATCGAGAACTCTTCCACATTCAAGGAGTCACTTAGTGGAAGGCCTTTTGAGTCGTTCTTCACGCTGTAAAAGAATGAAAAAGTATCAAAAAAGAGCAGCGCGTAGCCATTGACCATTGCACGGCCACATGCAAGCAAGAATCCGCAGATCGTTGCCAAGATGTTGCCGTTGGGAATTGGAAAAGATTTTGAGAGATAGTTTACAAAAATCGTCAACGGAATGGTTCGGTCAAGGGATGCTGGTCGTTTTTGCAACTTACTTGGTGCCATATCGAAAAAGAAGTATCTCGCAGGAGTCCACATTGCTATTAGCAAGAAATACAGGAGATTTGCTGTAACTGCAAAATACACGATATCGATTACCACGCTAATCCAGCAGCTGGCCAAGCCGATAAAATTCATTAAGTTTTTGATCCCGGTAAAACCATTATCGGGCTGATTTATCCGCTCAGTCATATTATGTCACGAATCCTTTTTAAAAAATAAAGTTGGTTTTTGGTTAAAAATGTAGCTACTCTGTTTCTGCTAATTGTAAGTACACAAGTGATTGACATCCTTTGGTGGGCTGTTCCGAGTAAGGCGGTTCTGCATGACTTCATCGGTTTGGGGAATAATTCCATTGAGTTGGGATGTAAAGCCCTTGCGTCCCTTATCATTGTCCAGAAGGCTTCGAACGGAGTCCATAATTCCCTTTCTCTGCTGATCAGACAAGTGACTGCCTTGAGAGTAGACACCGATATTTGGCTTGTCAGTTACGCCCAGACCATTGTCAGTAGGTACAAGGTCAATAGAATATTGAACGCCAGATACTGCGCTCTTTAAGAAGCTGCCATCTTTGTAGTCTGGAATCAAATTTTCAAACGAGCCGGCTGGCGCGTTCTTTCTGTGACCAATGATAGTCTGGTGAGCACCGTCAGAGTAGTACTTGAAGCTGTCATAGCCACCTTCACCTGCGGTCAGCTTGTCAACCGAAAGCATGCCTCTTTCATAAAGCCCTTGCGCTCTGTCTGAAGTAGCCATCTTGGTGTAGTCCGTCATATCTGTTTGATAATCGAAGTAGTTTTGGCCATAGTTCTTGAGCATTGCACTAAGGTCTGGCTGAGTGCCTGACGAATAGGAATGCGGCACCTTGACGCCATCAACCATGCTGTATGGCTGAGACACTTGTCTGCTTGCGGCATCAAAGGCTGGACCAATGGTATTGGTATCACTGTTGTAAGACAGGTCTTGAATGATAGATTCGCCTGCTCCCAAGGAGATATCGCCATTCCCAAACTGACCAATTTGAACCCATCCATAGTCTGGATCCTTGGCTTGAATGTAGGATCCGCCGTTCTTAGTAACAAGCTGGAATGAGCCTTCAGGGATGCTGGTCAGGTTGTCTTTTGCGGCTGCAGTCTGCATTCTGCTGATTTCATCTGAAATTGACGGTGTTGTGTCAATCATACTGTTTCTGTCATAGCTGGCAATGCTCTTTGTGGCTTCGCTATAAATTGGAGCATAAACGTCAGACTTTGGATCATTAGCAATGCCGCTGTAGCCATTGCTGAAGGTATCTGCGATGGTTCTGCCGCCGAAGATCCCGTCACCAGCAGCAGTGTTGTTTTTATTGCCGCCAATGCCTAAGCCAAGCCGGCCTACGTTGAACATGTCAGCAACTTCAGCACCAGATTCGGCTGCATAGCGAGCATAAGCTGAAGAATTCTGCTTTGCAACGTAGTTTGCTCTGTTTATCAGTGCATCTGAGTTATCCTTGCTTGCCAAGTAGTCTCTAAAGTCTCCAACATCAAACTGGTCCTTAGATCCCATGACGCCGGAAGGATTGTATTCATCCGTATGCAAAGCCTCAAAGTCAGCCGCAGTAAATTTGTTGGCAGGGTCAGTCTTGCCATCTTGTCCAGCAAATCGCTCTGCGGAATTGAAGCTCTTGGCGGTCTGTTCGGCCATTGTGTGGTACAGCCCTGCGTTGACCGTCTTGACAGCAGTATTCATGCCAGGAACTTGGGTTTCACTTACCAGACTTTGACCACTCTTATTCTTCACACCTTCCAAGGCGCTGTCGATTTCTGCAATTCTTTCAGGGGTAAATACACCGCTCTTAGCCATTTGGGCATTTAAGTCTTTAACAACGACGTCAGCGTTGACTCGGCTGTTTTCAAAAGCAGCTATATCTTCCTTGCTAATAGGCTTGTCCATCTGCAAAACGGCACCGACAGAGGTTTTGGCTGCCTGCAGGCCTGCTTCGTCCATCGCTTTCTTCATGCCGCCTTGGTATTCTGGAGAGCTCGTCCACTTCTTCAAATCGGCGCTGCCGTCGCTCTTTACGTAGCCATACTTTATGGCTTGAGCCTTGGCAGCATTTGTTGCGTGGCCGTAGGTGTTTCTGAATTCCCTCTTTGCGTTGTCTCGTGCAGTTGCAATGTCCTGGTCAGAAATTTTTTGAATAACGGCACCACTGGTTTGTGCGCCACCCAAAGCAAGACTCTTTTCAATCTTATCTGCTTCTTTTCCTTCACCACTTAAAGCGGTCAGTTCCTTTTCAGTCATTACTTCACGAGCTGCGTCTTTCATATCGCCAGCTCTAACGTAAGAACCGCTAGTTGTGGTATTCATTTGCTGCTGGGCAATAGCACGAACTGCATTAGGATCTTTGAGGAGTTTCTTCTTTTGCGCTTGAGCATCTTGGAAATTTCTTCTTTGGGCTTCCAGCGCATGAAGCTTGTCTCGATCCTGCCGCACCAGTTTCCTCAGTTCTGCGTTGTTTGGATCTTTTTTAAGATCTTGTTGATGTTTCTTATAGTTGTTTACGAAGGTGTCGTGATCCTTTTCCAAGCCGGCACTCTTGTCTTCCCGAATCGGATTGTCATCTTCCTTGATCCTGTTTTCCGCATCTTTTGTCAAAGCCGAGTCAACTTTATCGTCGACTTGAGAAGCAATTCCGTTTCGCCGGGATTGTTCTTGAGCCTTGTACATCTTTTGTGTTCTCTTTTGAGCTTTTCTAAGACCAATTGATGCCAATGGCTTGGAAGTCAGCTCGGCGGCACGCTTGCCGATTTCTCCCCCGGCCTTGCTCAAAGACAGAGCAGCAAACTGGCTCCCGCCACCGGCACCAGCCGCAAGGCCGGCAAGTTGGCCAACAGATTTGCCAACAACGCCGTTGATTCCGGACATTGCCGTAAGCCCAACTTTATTCTTTGCGGCCGTGTTTTTAAAGGCACTCATTGCGGCTTTTGCCCGCATGCCTTTGCTTGCGCCCTTTGTAGCTGCGACTTTAGCCGCTCCCGCGGCCGCTTTGCCTGCTCCGGTTAAGCCTCCCGCCAAGTTTGCACCGACTTTAGCGCCACCAATGAGCGCTCCCGCGGTAGCAAGCCCGGCTGCCTGCATGACTCTGGAGGTGCTCTGGAAAGTGTTGTCGAGCATGTTGGTAGACATGCCAAACAGTGCAGCTAATGACTTTGAAACTGGCTGGAAGATGATCATGATGATGAAGCCAAACACCATAGCGCCAAAAGCACTTGCGTGTTTTGCGGAGCTTGTACCGATGGAATCGATGATCCGCTGGTTGTTCCAGTCCATAAACAATGCCATAAAAGTAAGCGTCAATGCATGAACGTTTTGAATGAATACTGTACCAAGCATGTCTTGAAGCCAGGCAAAAGTTCTTCTCTTGCCCCAATCAAGCGACCAAAGGGCAATGAAGATTGGCCCTATGCCTAAGAGAATCGTGAATACGATTGCCCGCATAAGGTAGTAGTACTTAACGAAGACTGCCAAGCCGATATAGGCAAGCAGGTAGATGATACAGAAGATTACGCCCGCAAAGCTTTCACCAAGAATAGTCCCCTTAGTAATAGCCGTTGCCACGCTTTCATTGAAGCCCAGTGTAAGTGCGCTGTTAAAAAGGCTTGACGTGGTTGCAATTGGCGTTATAGAGTCCATGAAATTGGCAAAGCCCATCAAAAGAGCATTGTTGAACTCGACAATAGTGTTGATCAAGGCCGCATAGCCGACAATCCCTACTGCTGCAATGGCCAAGTCAACCATTGAGTGGTACCACTGAAGTCTGGATCTGACAGGATCCATGACCGTACCAACGCCCATCTTGGTCGTATTGATGATTACTGCCAAGATCAGCAATGCAATACCTGCGGCAATCATGGCTGGCGTCAAGTAGCTGGCTACCTGCGCCATAGTCTCATCATTTGAGTCGCTGTAGATAGACTGAAGAGGATTTGATGCCAAAATGCTCTTCAGATTAGACACACTGGTTGCCCCGGCAAAAATTACTGCACCAGCACTGTTCTGTTTGAGCCACTTACCAATTGCAGTTGCCCAGAAGGCGTTGATCAAGGCTTTACCAATCTTGCCCCAGAACGTTGTAGGTTCGCTTTCCTGCTCAACCTTTCTGGCCATATTTGTGTCATTTGAGTTGGCTGCCTGCTTTTGAATCTTTTCTTTGTCAGCTTTTGACATGTACTTTGAAGCAACGGTGTACAGCGTCTTGTAGTATTTAGTGACGGCTTTGTTCTTTGTAGAATAAAGGCTTTCGTTAGTTTGAAGGGTCTTCTTGGTTACTGAACTGTAGCCTTTTTTCTTCATTTGCTTATTGACTTTGGCCTTCTTAGAAGCACTAAGGTCAGAATAGCCTTTCCAGATGGCGTCGTACATTTTTTGCGCGGCATACAAAGTGTCGTTTTGTGAAGTAGTTTTGCCACCTTGGTTGTTCTTCTGCTGCGTTCTTTTAGCCGAAGTAAGCTTGCTGTTCAGCTTCTGAGTAGCCACATTCTGTGATCCAAGCGCATTAGACATCGCAGATTTAAGCTTCAGCGCATCAGATTCATTTCTTATCAACCTCTTGGAATTGCTGCCATAGTTTGCCTTATAGTAAGCAAGAGCGTCCTTTTTGCTGCGAACGTTTACGCCCTGGCTCTTGAAATAGCTATAAAGCACTGACGCTCTCTGAGAACTGGACAGGCTGTCTAAAGAGCTTGCACCTGCACTAGCGGCATTTTTTGTGTAATTTCTATTGTTTTTAATTTGATTGACCGATTTTGCTTGTGTTTTGCTAGCCTGCTTCCGCACTGCGTTGGCTTGCTTTTTTGCTGATTTGCTGACAAGACCTGCCATATCCAAATTATCTGCCTGACTGTTTAATGAGCCAACAATTATCGCATTTTTTATGTAGTCCCAAACGCCAAGCTGCTTTTTACTAGACGTTGCGGCATTTGCCAGCTCGACATACGCTGACGTAAAGTTATAGGTGAAGTCAGCTACTTCAACACCAATAATTAACGCAACGGTAATCAGCAGGCCTTTAGCCCATTTAGGATATTTTCTTTTCTTGGCTTTGGCCATGATTGCTCCTTTCTAGCATCACTTTTGTTTGCCTCATGGCTTCCTTTAGCAATCCGATTTTACATAACCAATGTTATGTTTAGTCAAACTCGATTATGCCATTCAGCTTTTCCCTAGGAATGCTTCTTTCTTCCCTTTGCTTTGTGCAGAGTACCAAGAGATTTGGCTAGGAGGAACTTCTGCCATCTCTTCTCTACCACGTAGACATAGTTCCGCCCGGTACTGCTGTGCGTGTCTACGATTGCATCACGATACTTGCTGTTTCTGCACTCTTCCGCGAGACTGTTAAAGTCTTTTGGCGTTAATTGGTAGTCCTTGACAATGTCTTTTGCCGTTTTCCAGCCATTGATCATTGTTTCTCCCGCCTCCTTGAGTTACATCTCAACCGACTCATCCATCTTGCTCAAGAAGTCTTGGGCCTGTCTGCTTCTAGAGTTGGCACGGTTTGATTCAGCAAATTCCATTTCTGCCGCGCTAGGATTGGTTCTGATCCAGACCAGGTTGTTTTCCTGCTTCAAGATCCCCTCCCCTGGCAGTGGATTGTTGGTGAGAATGTCCATAGCACCGTCTGAAAGGCTCATGGTCTTTTGCATTCTGTCCCTGTGCTCTGGATTGATTCTGAGAACAAACATGGTTTCTGAGTTCGTAACCAGAGCCTTTGCCTTGAGGGATGCATCAAGCCGTTCCGTGTCCTGAGTAGCCCAGCAGATTGAGCCGTTGTACTTACGACAACGACGAACGATCTTTTCGATAACCGCTGCCATCTTAGGGTTGTCAATGAACTGAAGAACTTCGTCCATCGTAAGACACTTTTCTTCCGTTCTCTTGGTTGGGTTGGTCATCCATCTGACCCAAAGGTATTGAGCAATAACGAAGTAGGATACTTCTCTAAGAGAGCCGTCAAGCTGTGAGATATTGAAGTTGACGTAGCGGTAGTCGTTAAGGGATGCAGAACGTCCTTGGCCAAAGTAGGTCTGGCCATCAAACAATGGCTTAGTACCAGTTCTCAGATATGGCTTCAAACCGTCAAGCAGACGAGAAACCTTTGGGTCTTCGTTGCCTTCCTCATCAGTGTTCATCTCAATCAGTTTTTGATAGATGTCACTGAGCGTTGGCTCTGGCTTTGGAAGGCGTTCGTAGAAAGTACCATTCTTCATCCCTGACTTGTTGGTGTAGAGGCTGTCCGGGTCGCTTGTAATCCCAAGATCGCTGATTACGCTTTGGGCTGCTTCTTCCAAGCGCCGTTTTTCACCGGCAGTCAAACCACTTTCGTTACCGTTGGCAGCCAGGATAACGTCTACGAAGTCTTCGATGTTGGTAATCGTCTGAAGCACGTTGGCCTTTTGAATGAACTTAGTCCCATCCGCATGCGTCACGACCCGGCGGCCATCTTTTGCCAAGGCGATGTTCTCTTCGATTTCTCTATCGTCAAGCATGCGGCCCGTTCTGTCAGTCATGGTTTCTTCGTCAAGTGGCGTTTCAACTAAAACTACAGCACATGGATTGATAACGAATTTTGCGTCTGGCACGATAGTCAAGTTCAACTGGCCAAGCTGCTTTGCCAGCAGAACATATTCGCCATCGGGGTCAATTGAGCGGTGCTCAATGCCCAGCAAGGTAAGCTCTCTGGCAATCTTGATCTTCAAAGACAACGACTTACCGGCACCGGATTCCCCGACAATCCCCATATTGTAGTTGATTGGCTTATGTGCGCTTGAACCGAATACGGCCAAAAATTCCGTATTTTGTGATGGAGTTGCCTGGTTGTTGCCAAAAGGAATGCCGCCGTTAAAGATGCCAGCCGCATTTCTGGCGATGTCCATGACAGCTAACGACTTTCTGTCAACGTTACGGTAAGTGTCGTCCAGGTTGCCCATTCTTGCGCCAACCGGGATTACTTGAAGATATCCGCTCTTTTGACGCTTTGCGTATGGATAGACTGACATCCCTTCGTTGGCCAGAATGTCAGCGACTCTGCCGAAATTCTGCTTCACCTCGCGCTCTGAGGTGCCATAAACGATAAAGCTGATGCAGACATCGTAAATACGGTTTTGGTCAAATTGCAGTTCGTCAAGGAGGTTGTCAATGTCGCTGTACTTGGCGATGTTGTCACGGAGCTGGTAGGACATCCCCTTTTCTTCTTGGTATTGTGCGTTTGACCGAATAACGTTCAAGAGGTTTGAAAGCTCACGCATGGATTCATGACGGGTTCGAGGCACAACGTCAAGAGTCGTGTCTACGTAGCCCAGAGACAGGATGTCTTGGAAAGCCGCAGTATTGACCATTCTAGGGTAGCCATGTGGAGGAATATAGGCAGCGATACCATAAGTGCGACTGCCAATACTTTCTCTCAAGATGAATTCATCCTGCATCAAATCATCAGTAGACCAATAGGCTGGTCCGATTACGTCCATGATAGACGGCTGACCTAAAATCGAGCTGGTCTTGTCTCTTTCTGGAGAAGATTCATCTTCGTAGTCGTCGTAATCATAATCATCGTTCTTCTTGCTAAATAACCCCATGCTTCTCTCCTTCCACAACTGGCATCGTGTTTTGGTATAAAACCTTCAAACGTGTCAAATCATTGATGGTCTGCTTGATATATCCCAATTCAGCTCCCTCCAAGCTCAAGTTGAACGTGCCACCTGGTTCGATAATTTGATGGCCAGTCACGTAATAAATAGCCATCGTAAGTGCAAAGAAGTCTTTCTCATCAAGGGTTCTTTGCAGATTTTGCAAGGTCTTTACTAATTCTTTTTCTTCTTCCATTTTTTTCTCTCCTTGTAGTCAAGCTCTGGTTCTTTTCTAGAAAAGATATCCTTCAGTTCGCTGGCCATGATTAAGACGATCATGCAAAAGATGATTACGTCATTTAGGCTGATGTGCTTGATGGCAAACTTAAAGCTGTTGCCCAAAAAATTGACATAAAATTCCATGAGATCAACTAGCCTTAGCTACTTATCAGATGCTTTCTTGTTCTGCTCTGCTTTTATGCTTTCCCAAGCCAGTGCTTGAACGATTGCGAAAACAAGCGTGAAAAGAAGCAGTGCCGTAGCAAAAAGTGGAAAATCAATATTGTTGATGATGGACTTCAAAGTCGCGTGTACAAGCATAAGATAGAATTTCAAAGTTCTTCTCCTTTCCTAAAATTGTGTTCTTATGAAAACTGGTTCAAGTCAATGTAGCCGTCAGAGCTTGAGCTTGAAGTGCTTGAAGAATTCTGGTCATCGGCAGACTCATCGTAGTCACTTGAATCATAGCTTTCAGCCGCGTCACTGGCACTGTAGAAGTCTTCATTGTTTGCAAGGCGGTCTTTATTGATCTGATCCTGCTTGCGGTACAGCTCATCTCTGGCTTTTCTGAGGGCTTCAGCTTCAATATGGATCTTCTGTTGAATCTCCTTGAAGGTCTTGTCACTCTGCGGTGAAGTAACCCACAAGGCGTAGCGTTGCTTTTTGATGATGTCTTCAAAACGAATTTTGACTGAACTTTGCCGGTTAAATGTCTTATAGAGAACTTCCAGAAGGCCAAAATTATCCAATGGTGCCAAAGCGTGATCCGCTCTTCTAAGAAGCCCACTGGCTCTTTCAATTTGCCGCATCAGCTTTTCAAAAGCCTTCTCGTGGATTTGCTCTTCCAAAGTCTCCGCGGATTCACCATAAACTTCATCTGGAGTAATAGTGGTCATGAATTGGACATATGCCCGGTTTTCAAACCGCTCAGTCTCTCTTTGGTACTGTCTGGTATCTTCAATAACCTGTTCAGCATAGCGCTGCATTTCCTTGGTTACGCCTGGAATATGGTGAGCATTCTCAGACAGCTGGTTTAAGTAGTCAGTCATTTCTACTTTTTGGCTTTGAGACGTGATCTTGACCGGGTTCTTGATAAACGTGTTGTAAAACAGCTCCATAACTGCATTTTGCTGCTCAAGTTCGTCGTCGGTCTTGAGGTAAGGGTTGGACTGCTGCATTTCTGCCAGCATCACAAACATTCTGGAATTGTCAGCAGTTTCGTACTCAATCATCCCGTTCTTAATGTCCACCAGGCCAATTTCTTGAAGAAATTCTTCCCAAGACTCCCAGTCATCGTAAGTTACGTCATCTTCATAGACTGGAGCTTGAGAAGGGTCATTTTCAATATCTTCATCTTGATCTAGCTCTTCACCATTGCGGTCGCGCGGCGTCAAGTCAAAGTCTTTCTTCTTTGATCGGAAATAGATAAACAGTGCAAAAATAATTATTACGATGATCGCGGCAGCGATCGAAACAATAGCGATAATTTTGATCATTCCTTTCTCAATCAAAAAACAGAGGTCTTTCTGCTAAATAAAGCAGCCGATATTGCATCAGCTGCTCTATTAACACAAGACTAACGACGGCGGCCACGGGAGCCAGTGCCCCCTTCACCCTTAAGGGCGTTGAAAAAGCCAACTTGCCGTACGCGCTGTGCGAACTGGCCTGGCTTTGCCATTGCAATGCCAACGGCCCATACGCCAATGGATACCATGACGATGATCGGCACTGAGTTCTTAGCTACCAGCAGCATGTCCAGTAGCATTAAGATCCATACTACCGCCGTCCCCAAAAGGACAAGTCCAGTGTAGTTGCCAGGTGCCTTGCTCTTGTTGATTCTCTTTGACATAAATTCAGACACGGCCTTTTCAGCCGCATCCTTGCACTTCCTTTCTCTTAGGTACTATTCGCCTCTGTAATCTAGATCGCGCTTTACTACGTAAGGCAGCCGTGAATTTACGGCATGAGCATTGGTTTTAACATTGAGATACGTTCCCGTCTCAAAGCGGGTAAAGCGATAGTTGATGACCAGCTGCTTGCTTTCGTAATAAAGCAGATTGCCTTGACTGTCTCTAATCGGCTTAAAGGCAACATAGGCAAAAGGTACAAAAGCGACCAGAAAGGCGATAGTTGCCACGATAATTGACACCCCAATGCTTGCCCCGACAAATGAGAACAATGCCTTAAAGATGCCAAACAGAAGCACGCCAAGGATCACTCCTCCTGCCGTAATTGAAACCTGCATCCAAGATGCAAAGCCCAAGACTCTCTTTTGCTCACCAGAAAGGTTAACGATCAAAGGTTGTCTATTCACGATCTATTTTCCTTTCTGAGGCCGACTATCCGATGTTGTTAACGATGGCTACAACTGCCCCAGCGTTCAAGATGATGAATTCACCAATTACGACAAAGAACAAGCCAACGATTGATGAAGTACGTGACCGTGGGTCACCAGCTACTGAAGCAGCACCGATCTTCAAACCGAGAACTACGGCTACGCAGATCAAGCAGGCAGTTGCGATAGCTTGCAGCGGGTCAACGAACTTCAGAATCATATCGGCAAAGGTGTTTGCATCAACGCCGCTGCCACCATTGGCCTTTAAGATTTTTTGTGCGGCAGAGGCACTAGTGGCCTTACCGCTTGTTTTAGCATCTACGACCACAGCAGGCAAAACTGCGAACAAAGTGGCACTTGCTGCGGCAATCTTTGCCTTCAAAAACATCTTTGAGTTGGTCATGAAGCTTTTAATTTTATTGAACATTTCAACCATGTCCTTTCTAAAAAATACTAGTATTTTTACCGGCGAAGAAATGTGGGTCGACATTTCTTTCGTCATTTGAAATCATATCTTTTTAGCCAATTTTCTTGTTAATTACTATTTTTGACGAAAAAAATCCCTCTGAGAAAAAACAGACATCAATCTATTTTTCCTCAGGGGGAATATCTTGTTATTTTTGGATTTAGTTTGCCACAGACAGATCTGCAGACAAGTACATCTTTTCTTCAGACAACAGCTGAATGATGGATTCGTCATCGAATACTTCGACGATAGGCTTCCCGTTTTTGTTTAAAATTGGCTTATCAGTCTCAGTGTCCCATCTTAGGTAAGCGCGAAAGTGCTTGTGATCAAGTTCTTCCTCGCTTGGAGCACACCATGGTGGCATATTTCTCAGCTTTTGCTTTGCTTGTTCAATGTACTTTTCTTCTTGCTTGTGTGCACGTTTGCCGTGCGCTGAAAATCTTTTGAAAACAATCATGTTTTTCCCTTTCTTTTTGGCTTAACGCCTTTTTTGCTGGCCAGCATCTAACTAAAACTTAGCATATGTCAGCAAAAAAGATATAATTCTTTAGTTTTGCTTACTATTTTCTGTTTGATACCTATTTTGGCAAGCTCCTTTAAAAAAAACATGTGAAAGGTTTGCAGGAAAAATTGAAGAACTATTAATTGTTCGTGAGGAAAAAGGAAAGGAATTCTAAAGAATAAGCAAACCGCAAAAGAAGAAAAAGCATCCCTGCCCGCTTATTTAGGCAGAGATGCCATCTTAGATCGCCGTTGTTGCCATTAGCAAATTCTTTTTGGACTTTTAGGGGATCTTTTTTGACCAAAACAAAAGCAGCATCCCTGCCCCATAGATTTCTCCATGAAGTAAGGATGCTGCCCTAATGCTGATTAGCAGATCTCGATTTGTGCACTAGTCCAATTGACGAAATTATCGTTAACAATGTCCTGCATTTCATTTCCTCAATTTTTGGGGTTTAGCCTTCTAACTTTGCCATTCTTTGAACGTCATGGTTTCAATATCATCATCGCCATATTCAAGCAAATAATCAATTGAATTGACCACATGACAAATATTGTAACGTTGCCGTTCTTCGACTTGAATGACAAATTGAGCTTGCCACTTGTATTCACACTCAACGGCATAAATAGATTCGTCATCGTTTAGATGAACTAAAACTAAAAAATTAACAGAATTCATTTTTTCCTCCTATTTACATTAACTTAGCAACTGTTTCCGGCTCAACAATCCTTGAGCCTGCATCATCAAGCAAAGCAGCATCATCAATTCCAAGATGCGTGATTACGTAGCGCATATGGGAGTCGTACTCAGCCGCCTCACATGCCACCGAGATGCTTAAAGCAAGATACTTGCCTAAGCTTGGTACAGCGTAAGTGCGGTGCTCAGTAATGACGAATTCGTCTTTGGTTACCTCAAGAGAATCGAGATAACGGTCTACGTCCTTCATCATCTTGCTGCCTTCCAAGTCCACGTAGTATTCTTTCCCGTCAATATCAAAGACAGGAACGTCCACAAACTCAACGCATTGAACTGGCTTTTCAGCTTTGTGAGAGCTGAAAAGTGGATGCTTGCTGATAGCTTCCTTCATTTTTTGAATGTACGATTGACGTACTGTTAATCTGTTTAACAATTTTTTGCCTCTTTCTCATATATTGCGTCATGCGGTTAGTGATAATCGCACACGTCAAGAATTTCAATTGTGACAATCTTTGATCTGTCCGAAACTGGCTGATTATTAAGGTCATAGCCCTCAAAAATCATTCGGAAGTTCTTGCTGACATCAACAGCAAACTTTCCGGCAAATTCGCCGTGAAGTTTATGACAATGTGATGATGAGCTGGGTGACAGCTCATATAAGCTGTTGACTCCCGAGAGTTCGTTCAGACGCACTTGAATACGCTTAGCACAGTCGCTGCCGTATTCCTTCACGAGCAATCTGCGATTGCACAGGACACGGCCTAACTTGCTAGAACCTGCAACAAGTTCCATTTGTCTTTCCTCTCTGCTCTTATCCAGCAATTGTTCTGACAAACAAGCAGCATCCCTGCTTTCCACGATCCTTCACCGTCAGCCTCAAAAGCATCAACTAGTGATTTTTCATAGAAGGGATGCTGCTCTTTATCTCCCAAGCTGTACTTGTAATTGTCTTTGTCTCCGTCTTCTTTGGGCAGAACTCCGAATCTCATATTTCGGGCTTTTGGCCAAAATATCGAGATCCTTCTTCCGGCCATGCTCTAATACTGCTTGTAATACGTCTCTATCACAGTCTTGAACAAGAATGTCCAAGTCTTTATCGCGGCCTTGAAAGGCTACAATTTGGCGCACGAAATCGATTGGGTCATGAACGAGAATATCTAAATCCTTGTCTCTGGCCTGCTCTGCTACTGCACCACGGACGTATAAGTCGCTGTCTTTGACTAAGATATCCAGATCTTGATCTCTGCCACACTTAGCGACTTCTTTTCGTACGCAAGCTGCGGGATCATGAACGAGAATGTCCAAATCTCTATCACGGCCACATGAAGCAACCGCGGCTCTAACCAGTGCACTCTTATCGTGAATAAGCCAATCAAGGTCTTTGTCACGGCCTTGACGTGCAACTGCAGAGCGGACGCTTTCATCATGATCGTAAACAAGAATGTCAAGATCCTTGTCGCGACCTCTGAGAGCAACTTGATAGCGATAATCCGGAATTCTGCTCATGATAAGCTTGTCCAGATCTTTGCCGCGGCCATACATAGCTACAGTGGATAATACCGTGTAGCTAGAGTCCTCAATCAAAACGTCAAGGTCTTGAGGTCTGCCTTGCTGAGCAACTGCTGCTCTAACGAATTCACTTTCATCGTTGACAAGCCGGTCAAGATCCTTATCGCGGCCCTGGCGTGCAACTGCACAGCGGACGTTAATGTTGGGATCATTAACCAAAATATCCAAATCCTTATCACGCCCTTGCTCAGCAATGGCGACACGCACTTCATAGCTTGAAGTGCACACGTCATAGTAAAGCCGGTCATTGCGCTTAATAATCTTGTCTAAGTCCTTGTCACGGCCGCGCCAAGCAACTGCTTCCATGACTTCAGAGCTGAAATACCAATTGGCAACCAGTTCATCCAAGTCACTGTCTTGACCATAAAGAGCAAGACAAACCTTGTCGATTCTCTTGTCGCTCTCCCGCCACATTGGCAAAAGATCAGCAAGCTCTTCAACCGACTTTCCGGCCGCAAGCTCTTCCTTGTCATAGCCATGCTGGCAGTCAGCTAAAGCAAACTTTCCTTCTGCTTGAAGTTTCTTCAAATTTTCAAGGTCAAGTTCACGAGTAGTCAAGGTGTTAGTCGTCATAGTGTTTGCGTTCATTGTTGTTTCTCCTGTTGTCTTCTAAATCAAAAAGGACACCAAATACGCAAGCGTATTCGATGTCCCTTTGAAATTATGTGATTATCTTTTTCAGCGCCCTCAGACTATTCCTTGGGTTTTGTTCCATTTTTCTTTCTCAGCTGGCGAACGACTTCTTGTCTTACCAAGACGCTTTCGTCACCAACCAGTTCGATCAGATCTTTCTGTCTGCCGTGTGATGCTACGGTTTGCCGGACAAAGACATCCTCGTCATCGACAAGCACATCCAAGTCCTTGTCGCGGCCTTTCGTGGCAACAATCTCACGCACAAACCAGTCTGGATCATGCACCAAACGATCGTAGTCCTCGTCTCTTCCATACATGGCAAGACAGATCCGATGGGACAGCTTATTGCTGCGCCGACACTCATACAGACTGTCAGCAAGCTCGCTCAAGCTGCTATAAGGTGTCTTATTCAACTCAAGCTCACCACTGCTTTGCAGCTGCTTCAGATTCTCCAAGTCGAGACTCTTCTCAAGCTTGCGTTCTTCGTATTCGGTCTTCTTGTCAGTAATTGTCTTAAAAATTGTCATCATTTTTCCTTTCTAACTAAATCGGTTCAAGATCAAAATCATCAATAAAGCCATGCTTTACAGCATCTTTCAGAAAAGCCTCAATAGACGTATAGACGTGTCTTCCAAGTTTTTCCACTCGATTAACACTTGCTCTTCTTCTTTGCTGAACGGCTCAAGGTGTTGAGGGATGCGGTGCAAGCTAAAGCCATTTACCCAACTTTCGTCAGAAAATTCGCCCATTGCCTGCCACAAATGCTCAGCACCCTTTTCATCGTTTTTGAAAAATCCAAAATCAACATTGTTGATCTTTACTGAAATCCAATCTTGGAACATCGTTGTATCCTCTTATTAATTTGTGCTTGTCCAAAACTTGGTCGGCGTCAGCTTGTCATTTTTGTCCAATTTGTCCGCAAAGGCTTGCAATGAGTAATCATTGCCTTTGCAGTCTTGAACTTCGTCTTCTTTCAGTTCAGCTTGGGTAATCAGCTTAATCGTTGAATTATCACTGCCGTCATGATCGTAATAGTCAGCGTGAATGAAATTGTCATCGCCAACATAGATGCGAATGTCGTTAGAACTGGTGCGGAAAAGCTCATCCGGCTTGACAATCAAGCGATAGCCAATCCGGCCTTCGAGTCCGTTCCAGTTGCCATACACGGGCTGATCGCGAACTGCGATGAGCAGAAGAGCTGTTACATGAGTGCGATAGCGCTTCTCATAGCGAGCAATAAACTCACTGAGATTAGATACCGTTTCTGCTTGGTAAAACTCGATCTCATCAGCGTAGGCGTAATCCGCTTCATCCTTAGTCAATTCAGCCCGGCTATATGAGTCGCAGAAATCCTCGTAGTCATATGCAAAGCTGTCGTACCAAATCTGCTTAACAGTAGTTTTCATTTTTCTGTTCCTTTCATAAAAAAGAAAAGGACTTAAATGGACGGCAGCAAGTGTCGATCACATAAAAGTCCTTTTGGATTAATCTGTTTTTGTTTGTGTTTTACATTAAGTCATGCTCACGCAGACTAAAATATTCCCCGCCGCCGACAATGATGTGATCGAAGATACTCATCTTCATCACATTGCCGGCCTTGGTTAAGCCTTTTGTCATTTCTAAGTCTGGTTCTGAAGGACTAAGAGAGCCACTTGGATGGTTATGGGCAACGATAATGCCTGCACATCCATAGATAACCCCATAACGGAAAATTTCCCGTGGGTGTACCCATGACCGATCAAGAGTGCCTTGGAACAGCATTTTCTCGCCAATCAGATTCATCTGTTCGTCAAAGTAAAGTGCCCAAAATTGCTCTTGCTTTTGCCCAGAAAGCTTGTCAGCTAAGTACTTACCAATTTCTGAACTGGAAGACATGCAGACATTCCGATGCAGTTTGATCTTCCGAAGACGATCCATAACTGATTCAATAGTCACAGCCAAGTCTTCTGGACAAGCTGGACCAGTAGCATAGTCAATCAAGTCTTGGAAGCTCTCAATATTCTCACTTTCGAGCAAGCAAAGTACGTCATTCAAGTTTTGACAAGGCAGCTGATTAAAAAGCCGCTCAAGCAAATCCCGGTCAGTTACCATGCTTTCAAGATCCAACGAAAGTTGTTCTGCCTTTGGTTGCAATGCGTTAGGTTTCATTTTTGTGCCTCTCTTTTGGTTTAAAATCCTATTTTTCATTAAGCATAAAAGCCAACTCCAGTAGATACAATCTCACCATCATTAGCTTCAAAGTGACATGAGTTATCCCACGTCTCTACTAATGCACTCCCCAACGACTTAAAGTCAAGGAAGTTCAGCAGATTTGGTGCGCCATTAAAATCAGAATATTGATTGAGCTGGTAGTTTGAGTACCAGCCATCTTCAACCTCATACATGGCAAAATCTTCTTCATTGGGATACCAGTAAAGTTCTGAATCTTGCCATTCTCCTTCACCAAATTCTTCCAACAGCTCAGACGCAATACTTGGGTGCTTTGCTGCTAAATCTTGGTAGTTGTTAAAAATTTCTTGTTCGTAGTTCATTTTCGTGTCCTCTCTATAAATTAAACAGCCTGTTGTTCCTTCAGCAATTCCAACGCACTTTGAATAACAGTTTGTAAGACAAATGAGCTATCGTCATTTGCTAAAATCTTCAAGTGCTTTAAATTTCCCTGAAAAGCAACAGCCTCTCTGATATATTCACTGTCATCACGCACAAGGATATCTAAGTCCTTCTCACGTGCCCAGTCAGCAACTTCCTTACGAACATCCTCATCTTCATCATGAACAAGGATGTCTAAGTCCTTATCACGGCCAATGACTGCAACAGTTTGACGTACATCGGCATCCTTATCATGCACAAGAACGTCTAAGTCCTTGTCACGACCAAAGTATGCTGCAAGCTCACGATCTGCTGCCTTATCGCTCTTTACAAGCTGATCAAGCTGTTCATCGGTTTGCTCCCAGTACTTTGCGTCGTAACGATATTGAAAATTCTCTGGTAACTTGTAAGTAGTCATTTTTGAGTCCTCTATTCTTTAAAACAAAAAGGGACTCAAACACCATATGTGTCTGAGTCCTCTGTGCCAATAATATTTTTCGATTTTCTCAACTATGGTGGTCCCATAATTGACTCCTTTCTAGTGCCTTGAAGGCACAAAAAAAGAGACTGCAAAAATTTCTGCAGTCTCCTTTAACCTTATTTCTCTGTTTGTAAAATAACCAAAAGCACGACAAATACGCCATGCAAGAATTGTAAGTCCGGCTAAGCCGGGCTTTTAACCACTACACGAGAGAACTCTCTCATGCCAGCAAAAAATGCTGAAAAATTGTTGACCTTGCGGCCCACTAGAGCAACTGTTCTAGTGCTAAACTCCCTATGGAGTCTAGGCGTAAAAACTAAATACAATAATCTTTACCCCTTAATTGTACATCTTGTCAGCCAAAATTGCATCTCCAAACAGAACTAACTTTTTCCGGCGAAAGAAAACCATCCCTAGCCTGTACATTGCTGTACGGGAGGGATGCCATCTTCATCAGAAATGACACCTTGGTAAATCAGTATTTGTTGTCTATTCAAAGGAAAAAGACTTATCAAAAATGACACCTTATCAATCTTTCGAAGATAACCAAGTGCGTGTAATCGAGGGAAAAGACTTATCAAAAATGACACCTTATCAATCATTGTCCTTTGCTAATTCATCTTGACTTAAGGGAAAAGACTTATCAAAAATGACACCTTATCAATCTGGTTTTGATGTGTTTTTCAAAAAAATTGCGGGAAAAGACTTATCAAAAATGACACCTTATCAATCCGTTTAATTGTAATCTATTTCTAATGTCTTGGCAAGCCCAAACAAAAAACAGCCTCCCCTGCCCCACGGATTTATCCATGGGAGGGATGCTGCTTATACTAATCGTTTTCTTCTTCCTGTAAAACTAACAGTTTACGAACGAAGTCACTTTGTGCTTCATCGCTGATCTTGCCTTCTTGAACAAGCTTCATCAACTTTTCGTAAACCAACATTTTGATGACATTAAAATAACATGTCACGCCATCTTGACCACTATTAATTTGAATAGGTCTAACTTCGTTAGTGTAAATGTTGATTTTCAGTTCTGTCTTTTGACTGCGAAATGACATCACCATAAAGTTTGGCTCTTGGCTAGTGCCAATGCGTCCAAGCTTGATCGCTTTTCCCTTAAAGCCACATTTCTGCAAGAATGCTTTGTAAGCAAACTTAGCATCGTTGACGTCGATTGGACTAAACACGCCCATCGGATCATACTTTTTGCTGTAGTGCTTTAAGAAAGAGCTGTCTTCGCAAGCAGCTTTCATTGCTTGGCAGATCTTCATCATCTGTGCTTCATCATTGTGAAGCAAATCCTCATGCCACTTCGAAATATTGTAGTAGTTAAGGAAGGATCTGTTATCCATCGTGGTCTGTTCATTGACAATCCATGCGCCAACCGTATAGAAGAGACGCTGAGCAACGGCTTCCAAAAGATTCAAATATCTCTTTGAAGCTAAGACCTTTTTGTCTTTAAAATCATCATCTGGAATATCCCAATTGATATCCGAGTTGCTGATTTCAATCAGTGCCGCCATTTTGTGTTCTGCATAAGATGGCATCTTGACGATGATCTTATACTCACAGCATGGAGCAGCTTTTGGATACGGCTTTTGGATCTCACCTCTAAAGCCTGACGTGAAGAATGTCTGCGTCAAGTGCTTAAACATCTCCTCCATCTCAATTGGCGAGCAAAAAATCGCATCTCTCTTGTATTTTACCTTCATTGATTTTCCTTTCGTAGTTAGAACAGAGCAAGCTGAACGGCATTCTCGCTGACTTTCGTCGCATGTACCATTATTTGCTCCAATTCTTCATCAGTGTAAGAACTCTTTGCCTGGCCAGTGTACTTAGGCTTGGAGTCCATTTCATCTTTAAGCTTTTCGTACTCAATCTTGTCTTTGATGCCCTTTTCGAGGTCTGGGAACAATTCATCAAAGTAGCTGTAGATCCAGTCCCGGCATTCGTCATTGAACACTGTAAATGGTGTCAATGTATCATATACCTCTGGGTCCTTGATCAAAGAGTTATTAAGTCCGCAGTGAGAGCAATAAAGTTCAAAGGCCCGTGCAAATACCTCAGTTGGAGTTGAGTAGTATTCAGCCTTCTTGCTAAGCTCTTTGCTCTTGTAAATTGCGGATTGTGCACTCTTTAAGATTCTTGCAAAAGAATCGCTTAATGACAAGATATTGTCTTCGTTTGTATTGTAATCCAAGAAATGGCCATATTCGTGGATAAAGCTCTGCAAGCCTAAGCCACCTCCGTCACTTGGGCGAAAGTCAACGGCTACCGTATTGTTGAACGGCGTAAAGATTCCGAGAGCCTTGTGATTGCGGAGCTTTCTAAAGCGCAAAATTGGCAAAGCCCCGTTCTTGGCACGTGGAATGATGTCGCCGATTGACGTAATCTGAGGAACGATTTTATGCAGATCGTTCAAATCTACGTCATTATCTATTTCAACATCTGCAAACAGATCTTTCCAGCCATTGCTCAAGCGTGTCATTTCAATTTGGGTTTCCTGCTTAATGTTCTTTTTAGTTTGGTAGAACTTAGCGTGAGACTGCTTTGACTGTTGCTGCTGGTATTTCAGCATGCTAGCTTGTGATACGAAGTTAGCCATAAAGCTAGTAAGGAAGCCGGCTGCCTGAACTGCCCAGAAAGCTTCCAGACACTTGCTGTATTCTCCACTTGTTTGAACGTTTGGCACGCCCATATAGTCGCCGAAAATGGCCCATTTAATGTCATCATCTTCCTTATCGGTGTATTCAATAAAGCCGGTGGGCTCTCTATCAATTTCGTAGGGGCGCAGACCAGATTTAATGAAGTCGCTTTTATAGTTTGTAGAAAGAGACAGCATCATAATTACATTCTCAGCGTGAAGGGCTTTCGTGTGAAGGTACTTCATTGGATCGTTGTAAAACTTGCTGTTCAAGCCGCTGCATTCTGATTCCTTAGATTGGACATACGCCTTTTGGATTGCTTCTCTAAAAAGCATCGCGTATCCACGCATGGTTTCCGCATTTAAAGTCAAAAAGCTATTATGGCTTAAATAGCTTGGATGCGGATAAATCCAATACTGATAACGAGAAGGATGATTAGCATAGCGAGGCATCACTTTGTTTTCTGGATCAATCAGACACAAAATGTTTCTTCCCGTCTCACTTTCGTTCTTTGTCAGATCCGTAAACATGTACAGATGATCCAAAGCACGATCCATTCCATCTTTCCCGTCTTTGAAGCATATGTCGCCAAGAATTTCTTGTTCCTTTTGGCCCATTTCGCTTGGGTCGACCTTTTCTAGCGTATGCAGCTTTCCGGCTGCTTGGCGCAAAACACCAGCAAACAAGTCAAGGTCTTCCATTTCACTGGTCTTGAAAGGCTCATCTGGATTTTCAGCGCAGGCGTTGCGGTAAACGTAGCGCGCAATTTTGGCCCAGATTTGAGACTTTGTATCAGTCTCTTTCAGCGTCAAAGAATATTTTTGGTGCGAAAATCCGTAGCTTTTGCGCATCAAGTCGGTTACCTTATGACTTACGTTAATAGTTTGATTGTTCATGAGAAAATTCCTTTCTAAAAGAAAACAGGCTTGGACGTTCAGTCACTAGCCTGCTTAAATCTATTTGTTATTTAGTAGTTAGAGTTTGGCGAAAAAGACTTGGGATCAAGATCGTTTACGTTCGGCTGCCGATTAATTTCAGCATATACCCTTTGATCCTGCCCATTTTTTCCTTCAAAGTCTTGAGTGGCTTGGTTTATAAGCCGTTCGTACTGACTTTTGATGCTGTTCTTGCTAACTACACGTTTATTGTTTCCATTGTCGTCTCTATAATTGTTGTAGCGGCGACTACGTTGATGGTTATAAGCATTTTGAGGGCTATCTTGGTATCCGTAGGACGAATTCTGAGACGGCTCACTGGCTGGTCTGCCATTGCTTTCTCCACCTTCTGATCTGCTTTGACTTTGATTGTCTTGCCCAGCTGACGCCTCTTGAGAAGCGTTTTTCTTTTTGGCAAGCTCATTTTGCTGCAGAACTTTTCTGGCAATTTCTACCATTTGATCCTTAGTAAGAGAACTGTCATTAAACACGTCATCAAGGCTTCTGTAGCTCTTCTTGACAGGGATTCCGACAAGCTTTGATTGAGCTTTTTTGCGGATTGTCTGCCCAGCGTTGCACAGAAAGCTTTCAACTGCAATGTAGTTCATGTTGATTGTGCTGGATGGATCATTTGGATTGACCACAGGCAAGCTTTCAAGTCGACCTTCCACCATGATGGAATCACCCTTGTGATAGTTCATGATGATTCTCTTGGCTTCAGAAGTTAAGAACAGCAAGGTTACGTAACTGTAGTTTGACTTTCTCGTGCCTTTTGAATCAGTCCAGAAATAGCTTGTGTAGCTCATCTTAACCTTGACGATCCAGTATTTCGACTTGATGCGCTCTTCGGTTGATGTCTTGCCTTCCTCTGCTGCATTCTTGGCGTAAAACTGGTTGATTTGAAGTTGTGGCTCTTCGTCAAGCCGACCAAGCCGACTGCTGCCATTCATCGTGTAAGCATACTCACGACGGTCGAACAATTCAGTTGGAATTGGGCTGACTGAGCTTTCATGCTGGCCCAGCAAATTAGCAACTTCCCGATCTTCGCCATTGATTGCAAAATACTTGATGTTCTTTTCGTTAAGCATATCTATTGTCTCCTTTTGAAAGCAAAAGGCTTAAACGCCACGTGGCGTCTAAGTCCTTTGAAAATTAATATTTAGTAGTTGTTTGGTCTCCAGCTGCGCTTTACCATGTAAGATTTCTTTACAATGTATTCAGCGTATTTGAAGAAGTCATTTGGATTCTCGACTGCGACCTCATTTGGTTCTCCGTTCAAGCCGTAATCCGTGATAACAATATCAGGAATCCGATTTCTCGAGAACCAAACGAATTGATTTTGATCATTGCCAGCAGCCGACTGATCTAATTGTTCCTTGTTCCGTTTGTCAAAATAGATTTTGATAACGTTCCGCTCAATCGTACGTCCAATTGGGCTGCCATCGGCATCCAAAATGTTTGAATGCGAGTGTGCATCTCTTGGGTCAAGAATAACCTGTTCATGTCTGATCTCGGTATAAACCTTTTGTTTCTCTGATTTGTTGTGGATAACAACGCCACCATTCATCGCTTCGTGAACGATGCACTGCAGCCACCACATTCTTCCAGTCACATAGCGAAAAACATAGCGAGATGGCTGTGTCTCTTTGCTACATTCCTTACGAGCAGGTTGCATTTTGCCGTTTTTCTTGATGCTTACACCCTTGGTTTTAGTGCTTACTACAGAATTCTTTGCGTTTGTCATTTTAGTTCTCCTTTTGTCTTTTTTATTGCTTTGTTGAAAATTTACTATTTATTGTTGTCACGCTTTTCGTAGATGACATTTTCTTCCCGTCTATACTTAACCATGTAGGAATGGTCTACTGCATAGTGCGCGTACTTGAAAATGTCATTCGGGTCGCTGACTACAAATTCGTTGCGGCGGTCTTTCACTCCGAAATCTGTGATTACAAGGTTAGGCATCCGGCGCTTGCCGAACCAGTAGAATTGGTCAATGCCATGAGAAGCGGCAGCTTGATCCAATTGTGCCTTGTTGCGGCGGTCAAAATAGATTTTGATGACATTGCGCTCAATGCAAATATCCTCTAGAGCAGATAACGGTTCGTTAGTCCGAACATCAAAAACAGTGCGGTTGCTTTTCGCGTATACCAGCTCTCTTGCAATTTCGGTATAGATGTTTTTGCGATGGAAAAATCTTGCCGCAAAGAAAACAGCTCGCAGCCACCACATTCTTCCAGTCACGTAGTTAATTCCTTTCAGTTTTTCAGTTAAAGTTTCTGAAGCCTTGACCTTCTTTACAGTTGGCTTTGTCAGCTTCTTCTCTTCTTTCTTCTGCTCATCAGCCTTGATGCTGATAGTTTCATTCAAGTTTTCCTTCATAAAATTAAACATGTTGTTCATTTTGCATTCTCCTGTTTCTATTTAATTGAAAATTGTTGTTTAGATAAGATTCCGAGCTTCCAGTTCAGAAAAAGCAACTTCATGACTATCTTCACACGCTGAATAGCACGAATCACCGTAGCCATTTGGAATCGTAGTGTCATCCAACATATGCTTCTCGATCAAAAGCCCCGTCCAATCATCATTGTCATCACTGTCAATGTCATCATTGTCAGTATTATTTTCCTGCACTTTTGCAACCATCTCAGCAGCACGTGCCATTGCAGAGCCAAAGTCGCTGAAGACACCGTACACTTGATAGTCCCATGGCCATTCAAGATCTCCTCTTACGATATAAACGAACTGTTCATTTTGCGGTTTCATTTTTCCGTTCTCCTAGTCTTTAAACAAAAGAGGACTCAAACACCATATGTGTCTGAGTCCTCTGCCAATAATATTTTTCGATTGTTTACAACTATGGCGGTCCCATAATTGACTCCTTTCTAGTGCTTTGAAAGCACAAAAAAGAGGCTGCAAAAATTTCTGCAGTCTCCTCTAACCTTATTTTTCTCTGTTGTAAAATAACTAAAAACATGACAAATACGCCATGCAAGAATTGTAAGTCCGGCTAAGCCAGGCTTTTAAACACTACACGAAGAAATTTCTTCATGCCAGCAAAAATGCTGAAAAATTGTTGACCTTGCGGCCCACTAGAGCAACTGTTCTAGTGCTAAGTCCCCTATGAGACCTAGGCGTAAAAAACAAATTTAAAATTCTTTACTCCTTAATTGTACATCTAGTCAGCCAAAATTGCATCCCCAAACAGTACTAACTTTTTCCGAAAAAAGCGATAGATTTGCTTTTCCATCGCTTTTGCGCGCGTTTTGCGATGGAAATCAGTCGTAGATGCAAAAGAAAAGCATCCCTACCCTGTACATCGCTGTACAGGAGGGATGCTCTCATCAAAAATGACACCTTCTCAATCCAGTAGCCGTCATCAAGAATGCAACACGTTGGGTTGTACCTTATCAGAAATGACATCTTGCAAATTAAAAGCTGGAAAAGTTGATATTTTATCAGAAACGAGACCTTAGTAATCTGTTCAGCGCTCACTTATAACTCGCAAGACAGTTTGTACCTTATCAGAAATGAGACCTTCTCAATCGCATCAACCTCTGGATTATCAGTTTGGCATTGGGGAAAAGAGGTATCAGAAATGGCACCCTCTCAATCATTCAAGAAACTGGGGCTAAAAAAGCGCTTGGGGAAAAGAGGTATCAGAAATGGCACCCTCTCAATCCGTTTAATTGTAATCTATTTCTAATGTCTTGACAAGCCCAAACAAAAGCAGCCTCCCCTGCC